>CACEWC010000038.1 GCA_902563075.1 uncultured Pelagibacteraceae bacterium | reverse complement strand
AAATGGATGAAATTGTTGAAACTAGTTTGAAAAAGGCTGCACTATGGGAAGAGGTAAAAGATAGGTTGCATGAACCTGGAACTGGATTATCTGGAGGACAACAGCAAAGACTTTGTATTGCTAGAGCGATTTCTGTAAGACCTGAAGTTATATTAATGGATGAACCTTGTTCAGCATTAGATCCAATAGCAACAGCACAAATTGAAGAATTGATTGATGAGTTAAAAAAAGAGCACACAATAATAATTGTAACTCATTCTATGGCTCAAGCAGCACGTGTTTCTCAAAATACAGGTTTTTTTCATTTAGGACAATTGATTGAACATGGATCTACTGATAAAATATTTAAGAATCCTGATAATAAAAAAACGCAAGATTATATAACAGGGAGGTTCGGATAATGTCTGAAGCACCACATACGGTCAAATCTTACGAAGAAGAACTAAAAAATCTTAATGCTAATATAATTAAAATGGGAAGTGCATGTGAAGATTCTTTAGGTAAAGCAATTCAAGCCATTACAACAAGAGATACCAATATTGCAGAAGCTGTTATTCAAGAAGATGAAAAAATAGATAAATATGAGACTTTAATTGAACAGCAAGTTGTGAATTTAATTGCTTTAAGACAACCTATGGCAATTGATTTAAGAGAGACAGTAACGGCTTTGAAAATGTCTTCAGATTTAGAAAGAATAGGTGATTTAGCAAAAAATATATCCAAGAGAACACTTTTGCTTAACGAAAATCTTCCAAAGAACTTGGTAGACTCATTGAATAGAGTATCTACCAATGTTCAAAAACAATTAAAATCAACATTAGATGCTTATCTAGAAAGATCTGCGCCAATGGCAGTAAATGTTTGGGAAGGTGATGAGCAAATAGATGATCTAACAAATCTTTGTATGCAAGAAGTTATAAAATATCTTAAAGAAAATGAAAAAAATTTAGAAGATGGAACTCATTTATTGTTTGTAACTAAAAACATAGAGCGTATTGGTGATCATACTACAAATGTTGCAGAACAAGTTTATTATTTAGTTAAAGGCGAATATTTAGAAGGTGATAGACCCAAGGGAACAGAGCCAATTGTAACCGGAGAAAAATGATTTATGTCAGCTCATGTTTTCATAGCTGAAGATGAAGCATCAATTGTTAGTTTGTTAAAGTACAATCTTGAAAAAGAAGGTTATAAAGTCAGTCATTCAGAAAATGGAGAAGATGCTCTTAAACAAATAAAATTAAAACAGCCAGATTTAATATTAATGGATTGGATGTTACCAGAATTATCTGGTGTTGAAATTTGTAAAAACTTAAAAAAAGATAATAAGTTTAATGATATTCCTGTCATTATGTTAACTGCAAAAGGGGAGGAAGAAGACAAATTAAAAGCATTTGATACAGGTGCAGATGATTATGTAACTAAACCTTTTAGTCAAAAAGAATTGAATGCTAGAATTAAATCTTTATTGAGAAGATCTAAACCTCAATCATCATCAGACATTGTAGAATTTACTGATTTAAAAATAGATCGGATTACAAAAAGAGTTTATAGAAAAGATAAAGAAATTACTTTGGGTCCAACTGAATTTAAACTCTTAGATTTTTTTATCAAAAATCCAAAAAGAGTTTATTCAAGAGAACAACTCTTAAACAATGTTTGGGGAGAAAATATATATGTTGAGTCTAGAACAGTTGATGTTCATATTAGAAGATTAAGACAAGCAATTAACATACAAAATACAAAACCTTTAATTAGAACAGTAAGATCAGCTGGTTATTCTTTAGAATCTTGAAGATCTTTGGGTCTTATAAATTTTTTTAATACTCCCTTTTTCTCAACTTCATTCCAGGATTTAATATCAAACTCAATTTTTGCAAATGCTGCTGTTGGGAATTTATAATTCATTAGTTTAAAATTATTCGTATTATGATTTTTTGTAAGATTTCGTACTAAATTTTTCACTGATGGTTCATGGTTTATAATCAAAATTGATTTATATTCACTGGATATTTCTTTAATTTTTTTTACAATTGCATTCTCATCAACTAAATATAAATCTTTTGAAAAAT
>CACEWC010000037.1 GCA_902563075.1 uncultured Pelagibacteraceae bacterium | reverse complement strand
TGAAAGACAAGGTAGAGTTACTGAGAGTGATGTAAAGTTATTTGTTGCAACTAAATCTGATAAAAGTTTCAAAGATCAAAATACAACTGAACAAAAAATTGAACTAGAGTATTCCCATTCAGATTTTGGAGAAGTGGATATTAAAGACATTCCTAGAGTGAAAAAGTTGTCGTCTAAATATTTAATGAACTCTTGGACAAAAATTCCTCACGTAACCAATCATGATGAAGCTGATATAACCGAATTAGAGGAATTTAGAACTTCTCTTACGGACGTATATACTGGTGAAAAAAAAAAAATTACACCATTAGCTTTCATCGTAAAAGCATTAACAACATCATTAAAAAAATTTCCAAATTTTAATACCTCAATCGATCAAATTGAAAACGGCAAAATGACTGTTAAAAAGTATTATCATGTTGGCATAGCAGTGGATACACCACATGGTTTGATGGTTCCTAAATTAAGAAATGCAGATAATAAAAATATTTCTTTAATAAGCACAGAATTAAAAAAAATCAGTCAGCAATGTAGAGATCTTAAAATTGATAAAAAAGAGTTATTCGGAGGTTCTATGACGATAACAAGCCTAGGGGGAATCGGGGGATCTTTTTTTACCCCAATTATAAATTATCCTGAAGTTGCTATTTTAGGAGTAGGAAGAGCAGAAAAAAAACAAGTATTCATGGATGGAAAATTTGTAACGCGCACTATGTTGCCACTTTCCCTATCTTATGATCATAGAATTATTGATGGTGCAGAGGCAGCTCGATTTAATAATGATTTAAAAGAAAATCTTGGTAAAAATTTTGCTTATAAGTTAGCCGTTTGATAAAAAATATGTCTAAAAGCGTTTCATTGTTAAGTGCTTTGCTGTGTACATTTATTTGGGGAACTACATTTATTGCTCAAGACACTGGCATGGACGATATTGGTCCGTTTACATTTAATGCAGTAAGATTTTTCGTGGGTTTTTTGGCAATTCTTCCTTTAGTATTTTTATTTGAGACTAAAAAATTTAAATTAGAATTTAAAACTGGTTTTAGATATTTTGCTATTCTATCTTTTTTAATTGGATTATCATTATTTTTAGGATCGGCATTGCAGCAAGTAGCTCTGCTTTATACAGATGTAGCTAATGCTGCTTTCTTTACGATTTTTTATGTTCCGATGGTGCCAATTATTATTTTTATATTTAAGAGAGACTCATTGCATTGGAGTGTATGGCCTTCAGTTATTTTATGTTTAATTGGCGGATATCTTTTAACCAATTTTTACGATGCTACAGTTAGACTTGGAGACACATTGGTCATTCTTGGAGCATTATTCTGGAGCACTCACATCATATTTACTGGAATGATTGTTAAAACATATAACTTACCTTTAACATTGGGTGCAATCCAAACTTTATTAGTGGCTTTATTTTCTTTTATTATTGGTTTGATTTATGAAGAATTTGTAATTGAAAATATTCTCAACGAGATAGACTCTATACTCTATGCAGGAATTTTATCAGGTGGTTTTGCATTCGTTTTACAAATTTACGCTCAAAAAAACATAACACCAGCACCAGCAGCCATAATTTTTTCATTAGAAGGTGTATTTGCAACTATCGCAGCATGGGTATTATTAAGTCAAATTTTAGATTTTAATAATATATTAGGGTGCTTGTTCATATTGTGTGGTGTTTTAATTTCTCAATTATTACCCTTGATGAGGAAAATAAACTATCAATAATAAAACTAAAGCAATAATAATTCTATAAATTACGAATACGGTTAAAGAAAAATTCCTTACATATCTAATAAAATATTTGACTGTGATAAATGAGAAGATAAAAGAAAGAGTAACTGCAATTAATAATAAATAATTTAATTCAGTAGACTGTTGTACAGCATCTTGAAGACCTAAAAAACTTGCCCCTGCTAACGCGGGTATAGATAATAAAAAGGCGATCTTGCTTGAGTCAACTCTATTAAATTTTAGAAATCGAGCTGCTGTTAAAGTTATCCCTGCTCTACTTACACCAGGTATGAGTGCTAAAATTTGAAATAAACCTATGAATAATATTGATTTTATATTTAAGTTGGTTGATATATTTTGATCAGAGTCTCTTTTATCTGATAAAAATAGGACTAAACCAAAAAATAGAGTTGTCCATGCAATAATTTCTATATTTCTTAAAAGATTAATTATTTCGATCGAATATATTATATATCCAAAAATTATAAGAGGTATTGATCCAACTAAAATCAAAACCAATAGTTTTTGATTGTTTCTTAAATTTAGTAAATCTTTTTTAAAGTAATAG
>CACEWC010000036.1 GCA_902563075.1 uncultured Pelagibacteraceae bacterium | reverse complement strand
TTCCTGATTTCCCAGGGTGATAATAATTGGGTGTTTCGTTATCAATAAAAAATTTTTTAGGATTATAACCTGCCTCAACTAAAGTTTGAACAACATCTCGTTTCACATCAAATACATCTACGTTTCTATCCTTTTCAATCCAAGATAATCTAGATTTTTTACCTGCTGATAATCCACAAACTACCGTATTCTGTTCGCCTGGATTAGAGCCATTAAAAATAGGTCCTATTTCAAATATTGATAAATCTTTAAAACCTCTGTCAAGATTTTTATTAATATGCATTATTAAATTTGAAAAAATTGAATTCCTTAAAACTCCTAATTCTGAACTAATAGGATTAATAATCTTTATCTCTTTGTTTGTATCTCTGAAATAATCATTATAACGTTTATCAGTAAACGACCAAGTGATTGCTTCCAGATAACCTTTGGATGCGACTGATCTTTGTAAAAAATGAAATAATTTCTGAAATTTACTTAAAGTAGATTTTTTTCTTTGTTTAATTGGCTCTATATAATTTATCTTTTCATAACCACTTATTCTTACCAACTCCTCAACAATATCTACTTCCTGTGAAATATCTGGTCTCCATGAAGGAACAACTAATTTGAGTCTTTTCTTATCCTTTTTTACCTCAAAACCAAGATCCTCTAAAATTTTAACCATTTCTTTGAGAGAAATTTTAAAACCAGATATTTTTTGAAAAATATTTGGGTCAAATATAATTTTTTTTGTTTTGTAAGTTTCTATTTTTTGAATATCAATTTTGCTAATTTCACCGCCACAAATCTCTTTTATTAATTTTGCAGCTTTATTTAAGCCATCTTCGATTGATAGCGGATCTATACCTCTTTCAAATCTAAACTTTGCATCGGTATCAAGATTTAATTTTTTTGCTGTATTTCTTATTGATCCCGGTTCAAAATAAGCTGACTCAAGTAATATATTTTTTGTATTAAATTCTGTACAAGATCTTGTACCACCAATAATTCCTCCAAGTCCTAAAACACCTTTATTATCGCTAATAACACACATGCCACTCTCCAGTTTATAATTTTTATTATCAAGTGCTGTAAACTCTTCTCCAGACTTAGAATTTCGAACAATTATACCCTTTTCAATTTTATCAGCATCATAAGCATGTAATGGTCGATTAATATCGAGCATAACATAGTTTGTAATGTCAACTATTGCTGAGATTGGTTTTTGACCAATAGAAATTAACTTATCTTTAAGCCATTTAGGACTTTCAGAATTTTTCACATTTGTTATTAAACAGCTTCCAAACGCAGTACAACCTTGCCCTTTTTCCTTATTAATTTTTACTTTTAAGGAGTGTCTATTTTTTGAATAAATTTTTTTTTCCCTTAAATCTACTAACTTTCCAAAACCTGATGCAGCCAGATCTCTAGCTATTCCCCTGACTCCAAGACAGTCTGGTCTATTAGGTGTTATGGATAGATCAATAAGATTTGATTTTGATTTTGAAAAAAAACTTTTACCAATATTTTTTCTGAATTCCTTGGTTAATTCAGTAATTCCATCGCTTTCATCAGACAGATTTAATTCAGACTCTGAACAAAGCATTCCATAAGAAGTAACACCTCTTATTTTAGCAACTACTAATTTTGTCTTGGTTTTAGGGATAATTGCACCTGGAGGAGCATATATAGTAAGCAATCCTTCTTTTGCATTTTCTGCACCACATACAACTTTTTTAATTTCATTCTCTCCAATATTTACGTCACAAACTTTAAGTCGATCTGCATTTGGATGTTTTTCAGTTTTTATAATTTCAGCTACTTTGAATAATTCATTATCAGCAGAAAGACTTTTTACACTCTCTACTTCTAGACCAATATTTGTAAGTTGCTCTAAAAGGTTTTTTTCTTTTAGATTTGTCTTTAGATGATCTTTTAACCAATCAAATGTTATTATCATCGACTTAGGCCTCTATAATTCGTAGGTACATCCAATGGATCAAATCCAAAATGATTCAACCATCGATAATCACAATCAAAAAAAGCTCTTAAGTCATTGATTCCATATTTCAACATAGCAAGTCTATCTATCCCAATACCAAATGCGTATCCCTGAAACTTTGTTGGGTCTACTTTAACATTTTTTAAAACATTGGGATGAACCATTCCACACCCTAAAATCTCTAACCATTGATTTCCTTCTCCAATTATAATTTTTCCATCTTTCATCTCGTATCCAATATCAACCTCAGCAGATGGTTCTGTAAAAGGGAAATGACTAGGTCTAAATCTCATCTTAATTTTATCTACCTCAAAAAATTCTTTGATAAAATAATTCAAACATCCCTTTAGATGACCCATGTTTATATTTTTATCAATATGAAGCCCCTCAACTTGATGAAACATTGGTGAATGA
>CACEWC010000035.1 GCA_902563075.1 uncultured Pelagibacteraceae bacterium | reverse complement strand
TAGATAAAAAAACAAGCATCCCAGAGGGATCTCATTTAGTTAAAGACTCAAACGCACCACTTCCAAACCCAAAATTAGGTTATATTTCAGCTTCATGCTGGAGTGTTGAACATGATAATCCATTTTCTTTAGCAATTCTAAAGGATGGTAAGAATATGATCGGAGAAAAGTTGTTCGTTATGTCTCCTCTAAAAAATAAAGTAATCCCAGTCGAGATAGTGTCTTCACATTATGTTGACCCAAAAGGTGAACGAGTTAGATCATGAGTTTAATTTCTGCACTAGCCAATGTTCACCATCAAGGACAATTTGGAGACTTTGAGGACAAAAAAGGGGACGACCTTTTAAAAATATCAGAGAAAAAAAATTTGTTAATCGTGCAAATTGCACAATTCAAAAATTCTAATATTCCGATTGAAAGTATAGATATTGACGGTTTAAAACTGAAAGATACTCATTTAAATGTGAGTTTTAATGATAACACAAGAATTTTATGGAATGGTCCAAAAAATTGGTTATTGGTCTCTTCCAAAAAAGATTTAATCAATGATATTTCTTTAACATGTAAAGAAATAGATTTTGCAATTACTGATTTATCCCACTCAAGAGCTGTAATTGATATAGAGGGCAATTATGTAATAGAAGTTTTAAAGAAAGGATCACCATTTAATTTTGATGAATTAAAGAAAAATAATTCAATAAATTCTCTTTATAATAATATTGCGTTCACAGTAGACTTATTAAATGACAAACCATTTAAAGTAAGGTTATTCACGTTAAGAAGTTTTGGAGAGTCGTTATACCATTCTATTACTGATGCAGCATTAGAGTTTGGTTACGAAAATAAATAACTATATTAATCTCTAGTAGCTATATAAACCCCTATTGACGTTATCAAAAAACCTAAAAGATCAATTGCTGTTAAACTTTCTTTTAAAAAGAACCAAGCCATTAAAGCAGATGTTGCGGGAATAAGAAAAAAAATTGAAACAGTCTTACTTGCAGAATTTTTTTTAATTAAAAACATTAAAATTGTAAAAGCACCAAAAGATACAAGAAATATTTGATGACCCATTGAAAGAAGAAATGTTTTTGTGAAGGCTATGTAGGGTTTTGCAAAAAATATAACAACAATAATATGAAAAAAACATCCTCCTATAGCTTGATAAAAATTACTAACTGACAGAGGTAAATTATTACTTAATTTTTTTTGCCAGATCGTTGATGCTGTTATTGAAATAAGCGCTATTAATGTAGCAACTAATCCCAGCAATGGAATCTTTGATCCTAAATCTAAACCCAAAACTAGTGTTGCTCCAAGAAATCCAAGCAAAACACCAATCCATTGTTTTAAAGTCACCTTTTCATTTAAAATTGGCCCACTAAGGATATTTGTCAAAATTGGTTGAAGAGTTACAATTAGCGCTGCAATACTTGTGGGCATGCCAATAGAAATTGAATAAAAAACTCCCCCTAAATATAGACCGTGGAATAAAATACCACTAAGGACTGACTCAATTAAGTTTTTTCTTTTTATAATAATTGAATATTTAGAATAAAGTGAGAACAACAAAAACCCAACTGCCACAAAAAAAAAACGAAAAGCCAAGGCAGCAAATGGATCACTATTATCGATGATCGGTTTAGTAGTAATAAATGCAGATGACCAAAGAATAATAAAAATAAAAGGAAAAATTTTGATCATGTTAAAAATTTTAATAAAATATGATGAATTACCATAATATTCTATTAGTATTAAAACTTATTTTGGACAATTTAATTATTGTGGCATCTAGCTAAATCAAATAACTTTAATTTGTGATTAAAAAATTTTTAAAAATCAGTTTGTTTCTTACGTCATTTTTATTTTTAACTGGTTTCGTCCCTTTACCGGCTGTATTGGGTCCAGCAATCACAGTAGCCACTTCAGGAAATTTGGCTAAAGCAACTGCTCAATTGGTATTTGATAATGAATTAAAAAAAAAAACAGGTAAAAGTTCTCTTAACTACATTACTGAAGAAGTATCTAAAAATAAGAAAGAAAACCGCTTTAATAAAGATTTTAAAGACTTAATAGAAAAAAGAATAAAATTGGCTCACCAAAAAATAGTTGATCAAAATAACGAGTCAAAAATAATAAAAGATTTTAAACTGCTAGTTGAAAAAAAGAGTGAAATTGACTCACAATAAGTTAATTCAACAAAAAAATTAATCAGTAAGATTTAAAAGAATTAATTTTTTTTGGTTAGTTTCTTTACACCATAATTCATAACTTTCACACATTCTCCATAAGTGATCAAATGCACGCTGAGAAATTTCCAGGGGAAAATGGCTTTTAGTGTAATAAAGTTCAGGGTATTGAATTAATTGTTTGATCATCATTTCTCTTTGTATCTTTAGTAATCTCATTGTCTCCTCAGGAATTTTTTCGTTTTTTTTCTCTAATTCATTAAACCAGTTGTCATGAAATTTACCA
>CACEWC010000034.1 GCA_902563075.1 uncultured Pelagibacteraceae bacterium | reverse complement strand
ATGGTTTGGCAACAGCATATTATCTAGCTAAAGAACATAATATTACCAATGTTGCTATAATCGAAAAAGGTTGGATTGGAGGAGGTAATGTTGGTCGAAACACTACAATAATTAGATCAAATTATATGCATGATGACAATGCATTATTCAGCGAATTTGGAATGGATCTTTGGAGAAGAATGAGTCAAGATTTGAATTACAATGTGATGTTTTCTCCAAGAGGAATAATAAATCTTGCTCACTCAGATGCACAAATGAATACTTATGCTCGAAGAGGAAATTCAATGAGATTAAACGGTATTGATGCAGTTCTCTTAAATAGGGAAGAAGTGAAAGAAATTATTCCTATGGCTGATTTTTCTGAAAATGTACGATTTCCAATCTTTGGTGGATTAATGCAGCCTAGTGCGGGGACAGCTAGACACGATGCTGTAGCTTGGGGTTATGCACGTCAGGCAGACGATATGGGTGTAGATATAATTCAAAATTGTGAAGTAATTGGGTTTGATGTGTCTGCGGGAAAAATTAATGGAGTGAGAACTTCTCGTGGAGACATTAAAGCAAAAAAAATTGGATTATGTGTTGCAGGTAGTACAAATATTTTAGCCGAAAAATTAAATATGACATTGCCAATTGAGACTCATCTACTACAAGCATGTGTATCTGAGCCAGTAAAACCAGTTTTAGATAAAGTAGTTACTTTTGGTGCTGGCCATTTTTATATAAGCCAGTCTGATAAAGGTGAAATGGTTATGGGTGGTGATCTTGATGGCTACAATAGTTATGCACAAAGAGGTAATCTTCCAACTCTTCAACATGTTTTAACCGAAGGGATCGCAATGATGCCTTTCCTAAGTAAATTAAAAATGCTTAGAACTTGGGGTGGGATAATGGATATGTCTATGGACGGCTCACCAATAATAGACAAAACCCATATTGAAGGTTTGTATTTAAACTGTGGTTGGTGCTATGGTGGATTTAAAGCAACACCTGCATCTGGTTGGACATTTGCACATACGATCGCGCAAGATAGAGTTCATGAATTAAATGCCGGCTATAGTTTAAATAGATTTAATACTGGTCACTTACTCGATGAAAAGGGACTTGGTACCAAAACCTGGATTTCATAAATGCTTCATATAAAATGTCCACATTGTGGAATGAGATCACAGAATGAATTTTCATATGGTGGCGATGCAACTGTCAAACGGCCAGATTTAGGAAAAGAAATATCCGATCAAGATTGGGACAATTTTGTTTATAATAGGAAAAGTTTAAGAGGGAAGCATTGGGAGCTATGGCAACATTTATCAGGTTGCAGACAATGGATAAAAGTTCAAAGAGATACAGCTACTCATGAAATTTTTAAAACTTTAAAAGCAAACGAAGAAATTTCATAATGACACAAAGTTTTAGATTAGAAAGTGGTGGATTAATAAATAGAGATAAAAAAATTTCTTTTAAATTCAATGGTAAAAATTATTTTGGTTATGAGGGTGATACCCTTGCTTCTGCATTAATTGCTAATGGAGTTCATCTTATTGGAAGAAGCTTTAAATATCATAGACCCAGAGGTTTCTTTGGTGCCGGAGTTGATGAGCCGTATGCGATAGTTCAATTATATAGAAATGGTGAAACAGAACCAAATATAAAAGCTACTGAACAGGAACTTTTTGAGGGTTTAGAAGCAAAAAGTGTAAATTGTTGGCCAAGTGTGAATTTTGATGTGGGAGCTATAAATAATTTTTTAAAAATATTTCTCCCAGCTGGTTTCTATTACAAGACTTTTATGTGGCCAAAAAGTTTTTGGTATAAAATTTATGAGCCATTTATCAGAAGAGCTGCTGGTTTGGGTACAGCATCTATAAAACATGACAAAGAAAGATATGAACATAAATATGAATATTGTGATTTGTTAATAACAGGCTCAGGTCCTTCGGGATTAGCAAGTGCCTACTCAGCCGCAAAAAATGGTGCAAAAGTTATTCTTGCTGAAGACAAATCACGATTTGGAGGAACTTTATTAACTAGTGAAGTAAATATAGGGAATCAATCAGGTAAAGAGTGGGCAGATAGTATCATTTCAGAGCTAAAAGAAATGCCGAATGTTACTGTAAAAAACAGATCTCAAGTTTTTGGTTATTATGATCATAACATGTTAGTAATGTCTGAGAGAATTAGTGACCATTTACCAAAAACAAAAAAATTTCATCCAAAGCAGAGACTTTGGTATATTAGAGCAAAGGAAGTATTAATCTCATCTGGATCAATAGAGCGACCCATTGTATTTGGTAACAATGATACCCCAGGCGTAATGTTGTCTTCAGCTGCTAAGGAATACTTGAAAGTGTATGGAGTATTAGTTGGAAAAAAACCGCTTGTTTTTACAAATAATGATAGTGGTTATGAAACAGCAATTGAATTTAAAAAGAATGGTATTGATCCAATAATTTTAGATACAAGAAAAGAGCCTCAATCAGAGATTATCGAAGAAGCAAAAAATATGAATATCAATATTAAAAATTCATATGTAGTTGTAGCTGCTCAAGGATATAAAAAAGTAAAATCAGCTGACGTAGCTAAAATTTCAGATAATAAAGAAGAACTCGGATCAATT
>CACEWC010000033.1 GCA_902563075.1 uncultured Pelagibacteraceae bacterium | reverse complement strand
AGCAAGAATATTTACGGATAATAATGAGAATGTCGCTGTTATTAAAGATAATTTTTTATTACCCAAACTATCTTTTCAACAAATAAATGGAAGATTAAAAAATGTTAAATATAACTCAGTACTAAAAAAAGGAACAACGTCATTCGTAAAAAAATTTCCTGGCACTGTACTGAATTTATCTCAGGGAGGCAGTGGAAATAATTATTTTCATTTCATATTTGATATAATCCCAAAAATATATATTTCACAGAAAAAGATAAAAGATAAAATACGTTTTTATTATGTCTCTAGACCGCAAAAATGGCAAATTAAAATATTTAAGATTTTAGGTGTTTCAAAAAAAAAGTTAATTGATAGCTCAAAATATAAACACATTTCTGCAGATAAAATAGTATGTATTGATCATCCTTGGTATAAAAAAGGTAATATTCAAAATGAAGTGAAAAAAATCCCAAAATGGGTAATACTTATCAACAGAAAAATTTTTTTGAAAAAATCTAAAAAATTTAATTCTTTTAAGAAAGTTTTTTTAGATAGATCAACCTCTAAATTTAATCATTGCAAAATTTCCAATCAAAGCTCTTTAGATATCTGGCTTAAAAAAAATAGTTTTGGAATTTACACGCCAGAAAAACTTTCTCAGGAAAAGCAGATATATCTTTTCAAAAATGCCTCAGTCATATTAGGTGCTCATGGAGCAGCACTTACAAATATAATATTTTGTAAGCCAGGTGCAAAAGTTATTGAAATTATACCTGCTGATCATCCAAACAAAAAATGCGAGAGAATTAGCAAAATTTTAAAACTCAGATACTTTAGGATAAAAACGAAACCTGACAATAGTGATAAAAACTTTCCTTTTAAAATTCATTTGAATAAAAAGCATTTAAAAATTATCAATGATAAAATTAATCTTTAGAAATTTTTAATACTCCAATAAATGCTTCTTGTGGTATCTCAACCCTTCCAAACTGCTTGGATCTTGCCTTACCTTTTTTTTGTTTTTCAAGAAGCTTTCTTTTTCTATCTGTTGCTCCACCTCCATGAATTTTTGTCAAAACGTCTTTCTTGAAACCCTTAATTGTTTCTCTTGCGATGATCTTGCCTCCTATTGCGGCTTGTACTGGTATCATAAAATTATGTCTTGGGATTAAATCTTTTAATTTTTCACAAACCTCTCTTCCTGTTTTTTGCGCAAAGTCTCTATGAATCATCATTGCTAATGCATCAACTGGTTCAGCATTAACTAGAATTCCTAGTTTTACCAAATCACCCTCTCTATGATCAATGATTTCATAATCAAAGCTTGCATATCCGCTAGTCATAGATTTTATTCTATCATTAAAGTCGAAAACTACTTCGTTTAAAGGAAGCTCATAACTTAAAACTGCTCTATTGCCTGAATAGGTTAAATTAGTTTGAATGCCTCTTTTATCTTGGCATAATTTTATAATTGAACCTAAATATTGATCTGGTGTTATAATTGTAGCTTTTATCCAGGGCTCTTCGATAGATTGAATTAATGTAGGATCTGGTAAACTTGATGGGTTTTGTAAATCGATCGTATTTCCTTTGTTCAAATTTACTTTGTAAACAACACCTGGGGTTGTTGTTAGTAAATTTACATCAAACTCTCTCTCTAATCTTTCCGTAATGATTTCAAGATGAAGTAATCCCAAAAAACCACATCTAAAACCTAATCCAAGAGCAGATGAGGACTCAGCTTCAAATGAAAAACTTGCATCATTTAATTGAAGTTTTGCTAGTCCATCTTTTAATTTTTGATATTCTGAACTATCGACTGGAAATAGCCCACAGAAAACAACTGGTTTGCTTGGTTTAAAGCCAGGTAATGGATTTACTAATGGCTTAGAAGCATCACAAATTGTGTCTCCGACTTTTGTATCAGATAAAACTTTTATTCCTGTTGTAATAAAACCGATCTCACCAGCGTTTAATTCGTTAATATCTTTTGGTTTAGGAGTGAAAACACCAACTTTTTCAACAACATAATCTTGATTAGTTGAAAGCATTTTAATTTTCATATTTTTAGAAATCGTTCCATTTATAACTCTTACTAGTATAACTACTCCAAGGTATGTATCGTACCAACTATCTACTAATAAACATTTTAAATCTTGCTTTAAATCACCTTTTGGTCCTGGTAATCGACTTATTATTTGTTCTAATATCTGATCTATACCTTCGCCTGTTTTTCCAGAACATGGAATAGCATTTTCAGTATCAATACCAATTACATCTTCAATTTGTTTACTGGTTTTATCTAGGTCCGATGCTGGTAAATCAATCTTATTTAAAACTGGAATTATTTCATGATTAGTATCTAGTGCTTGATAAACATTAGCTAATGTTTGTGCTTCAACACCTTGGGTACTGTCAACAATAAGTATGGAACCCTCACATGCATAAAGAGATCTGCTGACTTCATAACTAAAATCAACATGTCCTGGGGTATCTATTATATTTAATATGTATTCTTTTCCATTTTTAGCTTTGTAGTTTAGCTTAACTGTTTGGGCTTTAATTGTAATTCCTCTCTCTCTTTCAATATCCATAGAGTCTAAAACCTGAGCTTTCATTTCCCTTTCTGTTAAACCACCACATTTGTGAATTATCCTATCTGCAATTGTTGATTTACCGTGATCAATGTGTGCAATTATTGAAAAATTTCTTATATTATCGATAGTGTTCATTTAA
>CACEWC010000032.1 GCA_902563075.1 uncultured Pelagibacteraceae bacterium | reverse complement strand
CATTTAATCTTTTAGCATTTAACATCGGACCAAGTTCGTTTGCTAGCGTAGTTTTTCCTGATCCCGGTAGTCCCATTATTAAAATTATTTTCATTTGATATTAAATTGACACCTTTTTCAAAAAAGATAAAGATCTTATAATGAAATTTTCTCTTGAAATAGGCCCTCAGACAGATCTTGATACAGTACCTAAAGTAAAAGATGTTTATATCACAATGCTTCCAGGGGGTGACTATAGAGAAACAGCTCAACAGGCAGTTGAGTTAGTTAAAAAAGGTTTTAATCCTGTTCCTCATTTTCCTGCAAGGTCAATGCTGGATGAGAAACAACTAAAAGATTATGTTTCTAGGTGTAAAGATGGTGGAGTTAAACAAGTTTTAGTAATTGGTGGCGGGAGAGAACCAATGGGAAAATTTGATAGCTCGTTTCAACTTTTAGAGACTGGTTATTTTGAGAAGATGACAATAGGAATTGCTGGACACCCAGAGGGGAGTCCTGATATATCCGACTCAGATTTAGAAAAAGCTATGATAGATAAAAAGCCTTATGCTGATTACATCGTAACCCAATGGTTATTAGATCCCCAGCCTATTATAGATTTTGTTTCTAAACAAAGTGTACCAGTGCATGTGGGAATTACTGGGCCTCTAAAAATATCTAGCTTAATAAAATTTGCTAATATCGTTGGTGCAAAAAATTCTCTAAATTTTCTTAAATCTAATTTTACTAAGGCGTTAGATTTATTAAAACCTAAAGACCCTAATGATTTAATTGGGAAAGTTAAATCGCATACTGATTTCTTCCACATTTATACATTCGGCGGCTTGAAGGAAACAAACAAGTGGTTGAAGGAGAATGGTTATGTCTAAAGAATTTGACTATACTAAACTAAAGCATGTTACTTCTGTTGATCAGTCAGATCGAAAAGTACCATACAATTTAAGACAAAGCGGGCCTACAAAAGTTGAAATGTTAATTTCAACAAGAGTAAGAAAATCACCATATTGGCATTTATCAATGCAAGCAGGTTGTTGGAGAGCAACTGTTTATAATCGAATTTATCATCCTAGGGGATATGTGAAACCTGAAGATGGTGGTGCAATGGTTGAGTATGATGCAATTGTAAATCATGTAACTATGTGGAATGTTGCTGTTGAAAGACAGATTCAAGTAAAGGGTCCTGATGCAGAAAAATTTGTTGATTACGTGATAACTCGAGATGCAACAAAAATCTCTCCGATGAGAGCAAGATATGTAATTTTATGTAACGCTTACGGAGGAGTTTTAAACGATCCAATACTTTTAAGAATTTCAAAAGATGAATTTTGGTTTTCTTTATCAGACTCGGACATAGGAATGTATCTTCAAGGCGTTAATGCAGACGGTAAATTTAATTGCACCATTGAAGAAATTGATGCATGTCCAGTTCAAATTCAAGGGCCTAAATCAAAAGCGCTTATGAGAGATTTACTAGGTGATCAGGTTGATTTAGAAAATATGCCTTTCTATGGTTTAGCTGAAGTTAAGGTTGCCGGAAGAAGTTGTGTTATCTCTCAATCAGGTTTTTCAGGTGAGGCTGGATATGAAATATATTTAAGGAATGCAACTTTATATGCCGATGAGATGTGGAATGCTGTTCTTGAAGCTGGAAAAAAACACCAGCTAATGGTTATTGCCCCTGCTCACCACAGAAGAATTCAAGCTGGGATTCTTTCTTGGGGTCAAGATATGGATCAACAACATAACCCTTTCCAGTGTAATTTAGGTTATCAAGTTTCTTTATCAGGAAAAGGAGAATGGAAAAAAACTTCTGATTACGTAGGAAAAAAAGCTCTTGAAAAAATGGGCGCTGAAATCAAAGCTGGAAAAAAACCTTATAAGTTACAGTTGGTTGGTCTTGAGTTAGGAGGAAAACCAATTGATGATTATGCACCAGATTTTTGGTTGATATCTAATGCAGATGGTGGTGATCCAGTTGGTTTTATAACATCACCATGGTGGCATCCTGAAAAGAAAACTAATATTGCTATGGGATATGTTCCATTTGATGGAACTTTAAATGCCAATGGCTTTCCTAAAGGTAAAGTTGGAACTAAATTTAAAGTTCATTTACCAGAGAAATATTCAGATAAACCAGGAACACCTGTTGATGCCGTTATAGTTGATATTCCATTTAAGGAATCTTATAACGCGAACACAAGAGAAGTGGTATCAGGTTAATTATTTTTTTAGGGGAGTTTGCGCTCCCCTGAAAATCATAAATGACAAAGAGTTTTATTATTGTAGTTTGCATTATCATCGCTATTGCATTAATACTATTTCCGTTAATTGTATCTTACAAAGAACAAAAAAATAAAAAAAAATAAATGTTTGCTGAATTTTTAAATATAATTTTTAAATCTATAAAATTAGATAAAACACTTTATAGTGATAATAAAAATTTTGGTGAAGCTGCGATATATTTTGCGGGTTTGATAATGATATTAGATGGTATAGCCGGAGCTGTGGCTGCAAATACTGTTGTAAAAACAGCTATAGGAATGTCTGGTCTTACGGCAATTTTAACATGGTTCATTTGGGCAATTTTTATTTATGTAATTGGTGTAAAATTATTTCCAGATAAACAAACAAAAGTGCCTTTTAAAAAAGTTCTGGTAGCAGTTGGTTTTGCTCATTCACCAGGTTTACTAAGATTTTTTGCATTAACCCCCGAATTAATGATACCAATCATTTTTCTTACTCAATTCTGGATTTTTGCAAGTTTAATTATTTCAACAAAGC
>CACEWC010000031.1 GCA_902563075.1 uncultured Pelagibacteraceae bacterium | reverse complement strand
ACCAGCATAAGCCTCATTTTCAACTTTATAAGTGTCATCTTTATCTACAGGTCTAACAACTGTTTTGATTTCAAGTTTATATTTTTTTGCAAAATCAAAATCTCTTTGATCGTGAGCTGGACATCCAAATACGGCACCAAATCCGTAATCCATTAAAACAAAGTTTGCAAAAAAAACAGGCACCCTTGATCCATTTTCAAATGGATTGATAGCAGTTAGCTCAGTTTTAAATCCTATTTTTGTTGCTTGAGCAATAGACTCTTCAGTAGTTCCTGTTTTTGAACACTCTTTTTTAAACTTCTGAAAGTCCTCGTTTTTTTCATAATATTTGGAAAGAGGATGGTCCACTGATAATGCTAAAAAAGAAAATCCAAATAGGGTATCTGGTCTTGTTGTATAACATTTGATTGATTTTATGTTTTCGGAACCTTCTACTTTAAAATCAATTTCACATCCGTATGATTTACCAATCCAATTTTTTTGCATTGTTTTAACTTTATCTGGCCAATTATTAAGATTTTCTAAACTATTCAATAATTCCTCAGAAAAATGAGAAATTTTAAAAAACCATTGATTTAGTTTTTTTCTTTCAACTGTTGCTCCAGATCTCCAGCCTTTTCCATCTATGACTTGTTCATTGGCTAGAACAGTTTTATCTACTGGATCCCAATTGACATAACTCTCTTTTCTATAGACCAAACCTTTATCATAGAGATCCAAAAAAATTTTTTGCTGATGTTTAAAGTAATTCGGTGAGCAGGTTGAAATCTCTCTATCCCAATCAATAGATAGACCCAACATTTTTAATTGTGATTTCATCACTTGAATGTTTGTTTCTGTCCAGGTTTTAGGATTTAAATTATTTTGTTTAGCTGCATTTTCTGCAGGCATTCCAAATGAATCCCATCCCATCGGGTGAAGAACGTTAAACCCTTTCAAAGTTTTATATCTAGAAAGCACATCTCCGATTGTATAATTCCTAACATGGCCCATATGAATTTTTCCAGACGGATATGGAAACATCTCAAGACAATAGAATTTTTTTTTGCTCTTATCCATTTCCGATTTGAAAGATTTATTTTCTTCCCAAAATCTTTGCCATTTATTTTCTACTAGCTTAAAATTATATCTTTCCACAATTTACGAATTTTTCTTATAGACCTTTTTTAATCTTTCTTTTTTTTTCTTGCATCACCATGCTTAGGATCTCCCATAACATAAGGATTATCCTTTTTATTTTTTTCAATTATTTCTTTTTCATATTTTGTGGCTTTTTTAAGAATATTTAAGTTTAAGTCAGCCACTAAATCATTGTTGTTTTTACTAATTGAACAATTTGTTAAGTTTTGAGAACACTTTTTTAAAAAAACATTTATGTCTAGAGCATCAGATCTAATTTCATTTGTTAAAAATCTTACTGAAATTTTAACAGACTCTGTTGGTGAATTATTTTCGCTGTACCAATCAGTAATAACGATACCGCCACTGTAATTTGCAGTTGCTAATGGCATAAAATCTAGCGTATCAAGAGTAGCTCTCCACAAAGGATTTGCACTCGCAAATTCATAGTTTGTGCCAGATCTCTTACTTCCCATAAGTCTAAAACCTTTCCCCTCCTCAATATTTTTTTGCACTCTTTTTCTTGGGTCAGGCGGGAAATCTTTTGCACTTACTTTTTTTGGTTTTAGGGCCTGGCAAGCATTTTGAGTTAATAAAATTAATATAGAAAATAAGATTATTATATTACGCTGAAAATTCATTTTTTAGTTATAACCCAAGTTTATGAGAATAAAATGCTCTCTTTAAAATAAGAGCATATTTTATCAAAAATACCCCTAAATTAAGCTAAAAAGTGATGTAAAAATACAACACTAAAATAAATTTTCGCATTAAATAATATAAATCTATAAGAAAAATATTAATTTTTGCTAAAAATACCATGTTTATAATTAATTATAAAAAGGAGTAAATTTATGAACAATCTAAAAAAAGTAGGATTAACTGCTTTAGCTACTACTTTAGTTACTTCAGCATCAGTTGCTGGTGAGCTAACTGTAACAGGTAGTGCAGCTTTATCTTACACAGGTCTTAGCACTGCTGCAGATACTAATCCTTGGGCACAAGGTAACAGTATCAAGTTCAACGGTGGTGGAGATCTTGACAATGGTATGACTGTATCAGTTTACTATGAACTAGATCACGGTTTTAATACTTTTGATGACTATAACTTAAAACTTGGTATGGGTGATAATGGAACTTTATCTTTCTCAGGTGCGTCAAGCAGCGGAAGCGGTGTTGACAAACTAAAAGATATCGTACCAAACGCTTATTCACCAGTTTATGAAGCAACAGATTCTACTGACAGTGGTTTGATTGATGCTTCAGGTAACAACCAAACAGGTCAGTGGGGCTATGACGTTTCAGTAGCGGGCTTTGATCTATCTGCATCATACAATCCAAAAGGAACTGCAGCTGGAACTAAAGGCGGAGCTGAGACTGGTTATGCTGTAAAATATAGCGGCTTAATGGATGGTTTAACATTAAGTGCTGGTTACTTTGATGATGGTACTGAGGCTGAAAACGATACTTATGGTATTGAGTATACTATGGGTTCAGTAACAGCAGCTTACCAGATGACAAAAGTTGATTACGAAGCTCAAGCTTCAACTGATCAAGACGCTACTCATTATGGTATATCAATTGCTATTAACGAGGAGTTATCTGTATCAGCTGGTAGACAAGAAATTGAGTTTTCTGGTGCTGCTGAGGACGAAGTAAACTCAGGTTTTGGTGCATCATACACAATGGGTTCAATCTCAATGTCTGGTGGATTCAACAAACTTGAGAATGTAGGTGGTAGTGATAGTGCGGGAGATGTCGAAGCTACAATCTTCGCTATCTCATTTGCGTTCTAATCATTTAATTGATTAATTTTAAAAGGCCCCTAGTTTCTAGGGGCCTTTTTTTTTACTCAAAATAAGAAATTCCTGCAAAACCAATAGGTTTAATCATATTAAGTTTTTTCAGGTTTTTATTACTG
>CACEWC010000030.1 GCA_902563075.1 uncultured Pelagibacteraceae bacterium | reverse complement strand
AACCATGATATTTTTCACTTAATTTTGTTTTTTGTATTTTTGAGGACAAATTATAAAGACAAATTATTGTCTGTTTTTTATCAAGACTTATTCTTTTAAAACAAAATAATTTTATGCCTAGATTGACATTCAACCTTTTACCGTTTGGGTGAAATGCTTTTTGTTTTTTCTTAATTTCTAATAATTTTCCAAGATTTTGATAAAAAATACTTTGTTTTGAATTTTTAACTTTTAATTTTTTAGTAATATTTTTGTAATTCCATTTATACCTATTTACATCTCTATTATTACCAGTAATCACATACTTTGCTTCATCGTTAGCCTTTCCAAATAAAGAATTGAAGTAAACAGCCGGAATACCCTCGAAAGAAATCATTATTGCATGAGCTGCAATATATCGTTCAAAAAAAAATTTCCCATTAGGGTCAGTATCTGATTTTTTTAATGCATCATAAACTGTGATATTTGCTTCATAAACTTTCTTAGATTTATTTTGAACTTTTCTATACGAAAATTTTGATCCATTTTTTTTTAATCTTTTAAGAAAATTATTTAATGATTTTTTATTTAGTATGCCCTCGGTAGGCCTCATACCAATACCATCATGTGATGCAATGAAATTTAAATAACTATTCTGGAATTTAGCATTGGGAAGTTTTTTACTCCATTTATTGAGATAAGAACTATTTTCAAATAAAAAAGCATGGATTAATAAGGGCGGAAGAGAAAAATTATAAATCCAGTTAGCTTCATCATTTTTACCAAAATAACTTAAATTTTCTTTTTCTGGCAAATTTGTTTCTGTAATAATTATAGTTTCAACGTTTAAGAGATTACTGATAAGTCTAAATAGTTTTACTATTTCATGAGTTTGTTTTAAATTTATACAGTTAGTACCATTTTTTTTCCAAAGATAAGCAATAGCATCTAATCTGAAAATTGTGACTCCATTGCTAACGAGGTGAATCATGATTTTAATAAATCTAAGAAGCACGGATGGGTTCTTAAAATCTAAGTCTATTTGATCAGCACTAAAAGTTCGCCATAAATAATCTGATTTTTTAAAGATATCAATTTTTTTTAGTAATTTGTGATCTCTTGGTCTTACCACTTTAGATGTGTTAAATTTAGAATTAACAGTTAAAAAATAATCTTTACCAGGTCTTTTTTTTTTAAGAAAATTTTTAAACCACAAACCTCTAGCTGACGAGTGATTAATTACAATATCGGCCATCACATGACTAGATTTTGAAATCTTTTTTATATCGGACCAACTACCTATTCTTCTTTCAATTTTATAATGATCTTTTACAGCAAAACCACTATCACTACTGGAAGGATAGAAAGGCAAAAAATGAATAGCATTAAAGTATTTTTTTAAATTTTTCTTAAAAAAATTTTGAAAAACTTGAAAAGAACTTTTTTGATTTGAATTTATATTATCTCCATAACATATTACTAATGAAGTTTTTTCCGAGATAGTAAGTTTTTTTTTTGGATTTTTTTGATTAAATTTTTTGATTATTTGTATTATTTGATCTTTTAAATGATCAATATCTCTTTCATCTAAAGAGGGTTTGTAAATAGCCCTTAGTATAGAACTAATTTTTTTTTGGTTTTTCTGAAATAGCATTAAGAATGTTTTTTATTATCATCATTAACTACTTTTTCAAGTCTTCCAAGAAAATCTGGTATGGCACTTTTTACTCTGCTCCACGTTGGTATAAAAGGAGTATCCATGGGATTTTGGATAAATGCTTCTCCAGCTTTCATTATATTTATTGCAAATAACTCAACAGCTTTTTCTTCTGTATGCGAGTCTAACTCTAGACCATTCATCGCTGCATCACTTCTATAAATATCAATTAGATCAAGAGCAGATCTATAATATGTCGCTTTTAATGATCTAAATTTTTCTCTACTAAAGGTATTACCTTGAGTAGCTAATTTTTTAATGAATGTTTTAATTATATCTATAGACATTCTGGATAGTCCTTTGGTTTCATCATCCAAAGATAGAACTTGATGTTTATGATCGTATGTATCAGCTAAATCAACTTGGCAAATATTCTGTGGTGAGAAACTTCTTTGCATTTCAGATAAAATTCCTACTTCAATTCCCCAATCAGACGAAATCCTTAACTCTGGTAAAACATTTCGTCTAAATGAAAACTCTCCAGCCAAAGGGTATTTAAAAGATTTCATAAAGTTTAAGTAATCACTTTTACCAATCGTTTTTTCTAAAGCTGTTAACAAAGGGAAAACAAGTAATCTTGCAACTCTGCCATTCATTTTGTTATTAGCCACCCTTGGATAATATCCCTTACAAAACTCAAAATTAAAAAGGGGATTTACAACTGGATAAAAAAGTTTTGCAAGCATTCTTCTATCGTAAGTTTTGATATCACAATCATGCAAGGCAACTGAACGAGCACTGTCTCTTGCAATACACATACCTATGCAATACCAAACATTTCGTCCTTTACCTAGCTCACTAGGAGCAAGATTATTTTTTTTCAATTCTTGATCAAGTTTTTTTAATGCTGGACCATCATTCCAAAGGATAGAAAAGGGGGTTTTTAATTTTTTAAAAAATTTCCAAGCTTTTTTTGCTTGAGTTTCATTTGCTTTATCTAATCCAATAATTATGTGATCTAAATATTTAGTTTTACTTATTTCATCAACAATTTTTGGTAAAGCTTCGCCCTCCAATTCAGAATAAAGACATGGTAAAATTAATTCCATTTTTCTTTGTTCAGAAAATTTTGACAATTCACTTTCTATGACTGATGTAGACTTAGTCCCAAAGTCATGTAAAGTTGAGATTATTCCATTTTGTGAAAAGTCACCCATGGCGGCTTTTTATCCTAATAGTCCAATTTAAGTAGTGCCGTTTTGATCACATCAGCCCAGCCTTCAGGTGATGGCTTGTTTGAAAATATAAGATTATCAATGTTTATTTGATCTTGAATAAATTGATCATTGAATACTAAACAAGGAATGTCACAACTTTTTAACATATCAAGGTCATTGTAATTGTCACCAACTGCAATTGTCTTAATTTTATCCT
>CACEWC010000029.1 GCA_902563075.1 uncultured Pelagibacteraceae bacterium | reverse complement strand
CCAAAAATAAAATTCTGGTCTTTAAATTTAGAATATTTATAAAAATCACATACCCAAATAGCAGCCGCTTGTGCTTTATTAAATGTATAATTCTCTTTATAAGGTAAAATTGTTGCTATCTTAAGATTTTTGTTCATTATATTCTTGTAATATACTTAGGCGTTTTTTTCTATTTTTTTTAAGCTCATGCTCAAATTTCAAAGCTTTTGATTTAGACTTAAAAATTTTTTTAAAAATTAATATCCATTTATAGCCTCTAGTAGATTTAGCTCCTTTACCAGAATTATGTTTTATTAGTCTTTTTTTGTAGTTTATTGAGTATCCAACATATGTCTTTGCTCTAGAATGAGAAATGCTTTTTAGCATGTAAACATAGTGAGGCATTTAAAATGGCGGTCCCTAGGGGAATCGAACCCCTCTTTCGAGGATGAAAACCACGTGTCCTAACCGATAGACGAAGGGACCAAATTTGGATCTTTTATTGTAAAATATTATATTTATCAAGTTTTTATAATGTCTTCTCTTGTAACAATTTTACAGGTATTTGAGCTTTTGTGTGTAACTAGAGTTTGAGTGATATAATTATTATCTTTGAGATTTATACCCTTCACTAAATCACCTGATGTAATACCTGTCGCACAGAAAATTGAGTCGCCTTTTATAATTTCTTTTAAATCATATTTTTTGTTTAAATTTTTAATACCCATTAATTTAGCTCTTTTAATATCTTTCTCATTATCAAAAATAAATCTTCCCTGAAACTTACAGTTATATGCATCAATGGCTGAAGCAGCTAAAACTCCTTCAGGTCCCCCTCCTATACCCAAAAAAATATCTACATCATATTTATCATCAGTTATCATTAATGCTCCAGATACATCACCATCTGAAATTAATTTTATTTTTACGTTCATTTTTTTAAGTTCATCAATAATTTTTTTATGTCTAGGACGATCTAACAAACAAGCAGTAACATCTGTTAAATTCTTATTTAAACAGTCAGCGATATTCTTAATATTTTTTTCAACTGGAAAGTCTAAATCAGTTGCTTCAAAAGGTATTTTATTTGAAACTGCAATTTTATCCATATAAGTTTCTGGAGCATTAAAAAGATTCCCTTTTTCTGCAATAGATATAACTGATAGTGCTCCAGGAAGATTTTTGGCAACAAAATTTGTTCCCTCTACAGGGTCAACTGCTATATCGATATTTAAATTTCCGCCTGAACCTAATTTTTCACCTATATATAACATAGGAGCTTTATCTAATTCACCTTCACCTATAACAACCTCTCCGTTAATAGATAATTTATTAATTTCATTTCTCATGGAGTCTGTAGCAGCTTTATCAGCATTTTTTTTTTGATTTTTTCCAATAAATTCGTAACAAGAGATAGCTGCTTTTGAAGTAACTGTTACTATATCTTTTATTAATTCTTTATTTAAAGCCACTAAATTTTTTCTTTAGATATGTTTTCTGTATTTAACTTTAATTTATTTTCAAATTCATTCAGTCTTTTCCAGACTGAAATCAGTTCAACAATAATAGGCCAACTTCTTACTAAATATTGAAGTGAAGTTTCTACCCTTCCAAAAGCTCTTATAATTTGTTGAACAAAACCTAAAGTGATTGCTCCTGTTACGATCGTTGGTGCTAAAGCAAGATAAGGAACTATTACCATTCCTTGTAGGTAGCTCCATTTAACAGCATTAAAGTAAAGATAATGAAAATACATTTTATAATGAATTTTTCTTACACCTCCATATAAAGAATCAATTCTCATCGGTTGAGCATTTTCTTTGAAATCTTCACCCAGAACCAATTCTTTTCTGTATGCTGCCTCTTCTTTTTGAATATCATATTCAATACCAGGTAATTTAATTCCTACGGCAGCGAGTATAAAAGTACCACCTAAAGCAGAGATTATAGCCACCCAAACTAAAGCATGATTAACCTCACCTATCCATGGCAGTACAGTAATACTTTTAGACAATCCCCACAAAATTGGAGTAAATGCAATTAATGTCATTACACTTCTTAAAAGCTCTGCACCTAAGCCTTCCATTATTCTAGCAAACTTAAGAGTATCTTCTTGAACTCTTTGAGAAGCTCCTTCTATCGATGAAGCAAAATTCCATTTATCATGATAAAAATCAGCCATGGCTGTTCGCCACCTAAAAGTCCAATGACTGGTAAAATAATCACTAAATATAACAACTAAGATATAAACAGCTGCAATTTTTGCAAATGTAAAAAGGTAAGCAATAAATTCTTTTTCGGTAACTGCACCTGGTTCTGCTAATGCTTTTTGAAGAGTATCATAGAACTCACCAAACCATTCATTAATTCTTACATCTAACTGTACTTGGTACCACGTAGCAGCAAGAATAAGTATTGTTCCTCCAATACTCCATAAATGCCATCTTTTATCTGTAAAAAATTTAAACATAATCTAATTTAGGAAATTATCAGCATAAGATTTCTTCACTATTTTTCTTTTTTTAGGTTCTATTATTTCAAAATCAATTTTGTTTTTTTTTGCATAAGTAATCGCTAGATCTTTGCTAGTAAATTCTAATTTTAATTCAGAATAAGTATCAGATGAACTTTCCCATCCCATTAATGGATTTCTTGTAGGATCTTTAGTTTTAAATTCCAAAACCCATTTGTCAATCTTGCCTAAGCCAGATTGCATAGCTGTTTTATTAGGTTTATAAATTTTTGCTTTTTTCATAATTGGTGGTCGGAGTGGCAGGATTCGAACCTGCGACCCTCTGGTCCCAAACCAGATGCGCTACCAGGCTGCGCTACACTCCGAATGAAGTACTAATACAGTAGTTATTTATTTTTTCAATGTATAAAGATGTGTAAAACAAGGGATTTTTAATCAGAATCTGTTATATAAAGCTAATGATAATAATTTGTCCATCTTGTGAAAAAAAATTCGAAGTGGATGAAAACTTAATTCCAGATAAAGGCAGATTATTAAAATGTGGATCATGTGATCAAACATGGTTCTTTAATAAATATGTTAGCGAACAAACAGAGCCATTAATTGATAAACCTGCTAAACAAAAAAAGATTTTATATAAAGATGAAAATATTAATAAATCAGTATCCAAAGTATCTATTAAACCAGGATCAGAATTA
>CACEWC010000028.1 GCA_902563075.1 uncultured Pelagibacteraceae bacterium | reverse complement strand
ATACATCCAAAAATCCTAGATCTACAGTTGCAACAGTTACCGAAATTTATGATTATATGAGGGTGTTATATGCTAGAGCTGGTATTCCATATTCGCCTTTCACTGGTAAACCAATTGAGTCACAAACGGTTAGTCAAATAGTAGATAAGATTAAAAAATTACCAAAAAAATCAACTATTTATCTTTATGCACCTGTAGTCAGAGGAAGAAAAGGTGAATATAAAAAAGAGATTTTAAATTATAAAAAAAGAGGTTTTAGAAAAATCAAAATTGATGATGTTTTATATGATATTGAAAAAGTTCCAGAGTTAAATAAGAAAATTAAACATGATATTTCAATACTTGTTGATAGAATAGTTCTAAACTCATCTTTAGGAAATCGACTTGCAGAAGGTATAGAGACTTCAATACAGCTAGCTAATGGGCTCTTATTTGTTGAATATGAAGATGAAACCTTACCAAAAAAATTCAGAAAAATAGAAAAGTTGATTTTTTCAACAAAATTTGCGTGTCCTGAAAGTGGATTTACCATAGAAGAAATTGAACCAAGATTATTTTCTTTCAATAGTCCATTTGGTGCTTGTGAGGAATGCGAGGGTATCGGAATAAAGCTTAATGTTGATCCAAATTTAGTTATACCAAATGAGAAAAAAAGTATAATTGATGGTGCAATCGAACCCTGGGCAAAAACAACAACATTGTATTATGCTCAAACATTAAGTTCTTTAGCTAAGCATTATGGATTTTCTCTAGAGGAAAAATGGTCAAAATTATCAAAAAAGATAAAAGATATTATCCTTTATGGATCTGATGATGAGGAAATAAAATTTACGTATGACGATGGTTACGAGAAATATTCACATAAAAAAACTTTTGAGGGTGTAATAAACAACTTAGAAAGAAGATACCTAGAAACAGATAGTGATTGGAAAAGAGAGGAAATTGCTCAATATCAATCAGATACCAAATGTGAAAGGTGTAATGGTCATAGATTAAAAGATGAAGCATTGTGCGTAAAAATTGATGGTCTTCACATCAGTGAGGTTACAGAAAAATCAATTTCAGATGCTGCAATATGGTTTGATAATTTAAAGAATAATTTAGACAAAAGACAAGTTAAAATCGCAGAACATATTTTAAAAGAAATTAACGAAAGATTAAATTTTTTACTTAATGTTGGTCTTGATTATCTAACTCTCTCAAGAGAGTCTGGAACTTTGTCTGGTGGTGAAGCACAAAGAATAAGATTAGCATCACAAATCGGCTCTGGTTTAACAGGAGTTTTATATGTTTTAGATGAACCATCAATAGGTCTTCATCAAAAAGATAATGTAAAACTTATCAATGCTTTAAAAAGATTAAGAGATTTAGGTAATACAGTTATAGTAGTTGAACATGATACTGAAACAATGGAGAATGCAGATCATATAATTGATCTTGGACCTGAAGCTGGTAACAAAGGTGGTGAAGTTGTTGCGGCAGGTTCAATAAAAGAAATAAGTCAAAATCAAAATAGCATTACCGGAAAATATCTATCTAATAAATTTAAAATAAATGTGCCATCAAAAAGAAGATTAGCTAAGAATGGAAGATTTTTAGAAATTACAGGTGCAACTGGAAATAATCTTAATAATGTGAACTTAAAAATTCCATTAGGAAGTTTAACTTGTGTAACAGGAGTATCTGGTAGTGGAAAATCTACTCTTGTGTTACAGACTCTGTACAACGCTTTAAATCTTACACTAAATAATAACAAATCAAGAAAAATTCCAAAACCCTTTAAGGGTTTTAAGGGAACAGAGTTAGTTGATAAGATAATCGATATTGACCAATCACCTATCGGAAGAACTCCTAGATCTAATCCCGCAACCTATACAGGTGCATTTGGTCCTATAAGAGATTGGTTTACTGGATTGCCTGAGTCAAAGTCTAGAGGTTATAAACCTGGAAGATTTTCATTTAACGTTAAAGGTGGAAGGTGTGAAGCATGTGAAGGAGATGGTGTTATTACTTATGAAATGCACTTTTTGCCAGATGTTTATATTCAATGTGACGAATGTAAAGGCACTAGATACAACAGGGAAACTCTGGAAATTAAGTTTAAAGATAAAAGTATTGCTGATGTTTTGAATATGACTGTTGATGAGGGATGTGAATATTTTGAAAATATATCAAATATTAAAACAAAATTACTAACATTAAAGAAGGTTGGTTTAGGGTATATTAAAATTGGCCAACAAGCTACAACCCTATCAGGAGGTGAAGCTCAAAGAATTAAGTTAGCAAAAGAATTATCAAAAAGATCGACAGGAAGAACAATGTATATACTAGATGAACCAACAACTGGATTACATCAACATGACATAAAAAAATTACTTGAAATCCTCCATACATTTGTTGCCCTAGGAAATACTGTTGTTGTAATTGAACACAATTTGGATGTAATAAAAACAGCCGATTATATTGTTGATATGGGCCCCGAAGGTGGTGTCAAAGGTGGAAAAATTATCGCAGAAGGAAAGCCAGAGGAAATTTGTAAAATTAATGAGAGCTACACTGGAAAATTTTTGAAACCACTTTTAAACTAAGAAAAAATCATTGTTAAACTTAATCAAAATTAGTATATTTAAATATGGATAAATTATTAGCCTCTCTGCCAAGAACAATACATGCTTCACTAGCCTTAGCTGTGATTGTTTTTTTTGGATTATTCTATCAAAATGATGGATTTAGTTTTGATAGACTTTTCTGGTCATGGTTGACAAGATTTTTTCACGTCGTGGTTGCTATCATGTGGATAGGTCTCTTATGGTATTTTAATTTTGTACAAATCCCCAACATGAGTAAAATTCCAGACGAACAAAAGCCAGCAATAGGTAAAGTTATTGCTCCAGCTGCTCTTTTTTATTTTAGATGGGCAGCAGCTCTTACAATTCTATCAGGATTTATACTAGCATGGTTAAATGGATATCTTCATGACGCGATGACTTTAAGTATTGGCTCTGGGGTACCAAAACACACTGCTATAGGAATTGGGATGTGGCTGGGTGTCGTTATGGCTTTTAATGTATGGTTTGTAATTTGGCCTAATCAAAAAAAAGCTTTAGGTATAGTAGAATGTGAACCTGAGGTAAAAGCAAAATCAGCTAAAACAGCAATGTTGTTTTCAAGAACAAATACTTTGTTATCTCTACCGATGCTACTTTCAATGGTAGCTGCTCAAAATTTATATTAGTTTTTATCTTCTCTAAGGACTGTTTTTTGGG
>CACEWC010000027.1 GCA_902563075.1 uncultured Pelagibacteraceae bacterium | reverse complement strand
CATGTCAAAAGAATAAAAGAATTGGCTGACTCTGGTAAGTATGACAATGTGGTGTTTCATAGAGTTATTGATGGCTTTATGGCACAAACAGGCGATGTTAAATTTGGCAACTCAAATTCAGATGATTTTGACTTAAGGAGAGCTGGAATGGGTGGATCAGATTTACCAGACCTTAAACAAGAATTTAGTAATCTTCCTCATGATCGAGGTACATTGTCTATGGCTAGATCATCAGATCCTAATAGTGCTAATAGTCAATTTTTTATATGTTTTAAACCAGCACCATTTCTTGATAACCAATATACTGTCTTTGGAAAAGTTATCGAGGGGATGGAATTTGTTGATAAGATCAAAAGAGGAGATGAAAATAATAATGGTGCAGTAACAGATCCTGATAAAATTATTAGTTTCAAATCTTTATAATATTCTAATTTCAATTGAAAAAATTTGAATTTAAAGTTTTAAAAAAAGATAAATTTGCAAGACGTGGTTTAATTGAAACTCACAGAGGTAGAATTGAAACACCAGTTTTTATGCCTGTTGGAACTCAAGCTACAGTAAAGGCTTGTACAATAGATGACATAAAAAAAACTGGTTCTCAAATTATTCTATCAAACACTTATCATTTAATGATACGACCAGGTGTAAAAAGAATTGAAGATGCAGGCGGACTTCACAAATTTATGAATTGTGATTTACCAATTCTTACAGACTCTGGTGGCTTTCAAGTCATGTCTTTATCAAAACTGAACAAAATAGATAAAGAAAAAGGGGCAATTTTTAATTCTCATATTGATGGAAAAAAATTTTATCTTAGTCCAGAGGAAAGTATAAAAATTCAATTAGGACTTAATTCCGATATTGTAATGGTTATGGATGAGTGTCCCAAAAAAACAAATGATTACAAAACTATAGATAAATCTATGAATTTGTCTTTGTATTGGGCTGAGAGATCTAAGAAAGCTTTTGGGCATAACCCTCACAAAGCTTTATTTGGTATTGTACAAGGAGGTTTATTTAAAGATTTGAGACAAAAATCTTTAAAAGGACTTTTGGAAATTGGATTTGATGGTTATGCATTAGGTGGTCTAGCTGTAGGAGAAACTCAAGATGAAATGTTCACTGTTTTAGACGATATTAAGGAACATTTACCCGATGATAAACCTCACTATTTAATGGGTGTAGGTACTCCTAATGATATCTTGGGCGCTGTCAAAAGAGGTGTTGATATGTTCGATTGTGTTCTTCCAACTAGATCAGGTAGAACTGGGCTTGCTTTTACTTGGCATGGAAGAGTAAATATTAAAAATAATAAATACCAAAATGATAATACTCCTCTAGATCCAGAGTGTAAAAATCTAAATTTGAATAAATATTCTAAAAATTATCTTAACCATTTATTTAACACTAATGAGATACTTGGATCGATGTTATTAACGTTACACAATATAAATTTCTATCAAGAATTAATGAAAGCTATTAGAAAAAATATCCAAAATGACACATTTGATGCTTTTCATGATAAATACATTGATAAGTTGTAAATAGTGAAGTTTTTTTTTCAAATTCCTGTTTGAAATATTTAGATTATTCTATATATACACTTCATCTTGAAGTGAATATGGGCCGTTAGCTCAGTTGGTAGAGCAATTCCCTTTTAAGGAATGGGTCGATGGTTCGAGTCCATCACGGCTCACCATATTTTAGGCAATTGGTGGGTATTTAATAATTATTTCGTTCAACCAAGTTTGTATATTTCTTATTCTACTATCAGATGAAGGATGAGTGCTCATAAATTGAGGAGGTTCCTTACCTTTGTTCTCTTCTTTCATCCTCTCCCATATTTTTTCAGTTTCTCTAATATCATAACCAGACAAAGAGGAAAAAATCATACCTAAATAATCAGCTTCACTTTCCTGTTTTCTATTGAAAGGATTCATTATACCAATTGAAGATATTAGACCGACAGTGTCCATACCAGTTGATCTATTAATTTGACTTAAAGCTCCTCCACTAAAAATATCGATAAGAGTAGTACCTGTTTGTACAAGAACACCTCGACTTGCTCTTTCAACAGAGTGTTTTGCAACAGCATGAGCAATCTCATGACCCATAACAGCCGCTAAACCATTTGTATTTTTTGTAATTTTAAGCATACCACTATAAACAGCAATTTTACCACCTGGCATACACCAAGCATTTTTGACTTTATCATTATCTATTAAGATATATTCCCACTTAAAATTGGAGGTTGGATCTGGTAGATTTGATTTATCAAAATAAATTGATATTGCATTTTCCATTTTTTTTCCAATTTCTTTTATTTCATTAATGGATTTTGTATCTTTGATTAATTTTTCTTTTTCTTTTACTTTTTCATAAATTTGAGCAGCCTGAGCATTTAATTTTGCTTCTGGAATCAGCTTTAATTGTTTTCTATCTGTAATAGGAGCGGTTGAACAAGAGTTAATTACAAAACCACAACAACCACAACCTACATAAGTTAAAAATTTTCTTCTATTCATTTTGTAAGACATTGATATTATATATAATAATGAATCTAAATAATAAAATATTATTAATATTATTCATAATAGCAATAGCTTTTGTGATATTTTCGAGTTTTAAATAATGGCAAAACAGAAGAAAAAAAAATCAATTAGTTTAATTCTTAGAAATTATTTTATTACTGGTGTAGTAGTTTTAATACCTATTGGTTTCACTTTATATCTAAGTAAAATATTAATTGGAATTTCATCTAAGGTAATTCCAGAAAATATAAATCCAAATAGCTATCTACCATTTGAAATTCCTGGATTAGAAATAATACTTTCGGTAATTTTTATAACTATCGTTGGAGGTTTATCTCTATCTTTCTTGGGCAAACGAATTCTCAAACTTATCGATGACCTATTCAAAAGAATTCCAGTTTTAAGAACAATTTACTCTGCAATAGTTCAAATGACAGAGACATTCTCTAACAAAGAACAGAACGATAAAAAAAGTGTTGTTTTGGTTGAGTATCCTAGAAAAGGTGTTTGGGCAGTTGGTTTTGCAACAAAAGAAAATAAAGGTGAAATGGCTGAAAAAACTAATAAGAAGTTAATTAACGTCTTTGTTCCAACAACACCAAACCCTACAAGTGGCTTCTTACTTATGTTTCCAATCGAGGAAGTTATATATCTTAATATGACTTTTGAAGAAGCTTCAAAATTTATTGTATCTGCTGGAACATCTGCTGGTAAGAGTTAAGCAATATCATTAATTATATCAGCTCTATCATATAATTTAATTAATGGTTTGAATTTACTTATATCCTCATTATTATTTTCAATTCTTTTAATTTCTTTTTCAGCTAAAATAAAAAGATCATAATTATGAACAGGATCAGCTAACTTAAAGTTTTTAATTCCACTTTGTTTGAAACCTAAAATGTCTCCAAACCCTCTCAATTTCATATCTTCCTCTGATATCTTAAAACCATCATTAGAGTCTTTAAGTATATTAATTCTTCTTTTTGCATTATCACTTAAATTTGACTTAAACATTAAAATGCATGAGGATTCTTTACTACCTCTTCCAACTCTACCTCTTAGTTGATGTAGTTGA
>CACEWC010000026.1 GCA_902563075.1 uncultured Pelagibacteraceae bacterium | reverse complement strand
GGTAATGAGAACTCTCAAAAGATTTAATACTGAAATAGAGGTGTATTCAATTGATGAAGCATTTATAGATTTGTCTAATTTTCCAGATACTGAAGTTGAAAAAGTTGGAAGAGAAATTAGAGAAACGGTTTTACAATGGACTGGCATTCCAACTAGTATTGGTATCGCTAAAACTAAAACTTTAAGTAAAGTTGCAAATCATATTGCAAAGAAAAAACAATCAGGAGTCACAAGTTTAATTGGCATTGAGAATTTAGATCCTATTTTAGAAAAAGTTGAAATTAATGATGTGTGGGGTGTTGGTAGACAACTTACCAAGTTTTATCAAAAGAATGGAATTTACAATGCAAAACAACTTAAGAATAAATCTAATACATGGATCAAAAAATGTTCAAACGTTTTAAGTTCAAGAACTGCAATGGAACTTAGAGGAGTACCATGTATTGACTTAGAAACAACACAAACGAAAAGAAAGAGCTGTGTCGTTTCAAGGTCATTTGGAAAAAGAATTGAAAAATTTCAAGAATTAAAAGAAGCGGTTGCAAACTATTGTTTAAATGCATCTGAGAAAATTAGATCAGAGTCTTTAGTTGCAAAAGCAATTACAGTCTTTGTCAGAACCAGTCCTTTTCAAAGAGATTACGGTTATTATTCAAATGCAAAGACAATTGATTTTCCAATTGCAACAAATAATAGTATTGAAACTGTTAAAACTGCAGTCTCAATTTTAGAAAGTATTTTCAAAGATGGATACCGATATCAGAAAGCAGGTGTCATGCTTACAGGACTACGTAACGACGATGGTAGAAAAAATTTATTTTCATCAGAAAAAGATGAAAAGATAAAAAGTTTAATGCGATCAATTGATAATACTAATTACAGATATGGCAGATCTACTTTAAGTCTTGCAAGCGCTGGGGTTCATAAAAAATGGAATATGAGAAGACAATACTCTTCTAAAATAGATACAGCTGATTTTTATTGTCTGCCAACAATTAGAGCTACTTAGTAAAATGACAATTAGGTTCAACCACTGTCCAAGATGAAGTGCCAAAGTTTCTTTTTAAAATATTTTCAAAATTAAGAACTATTTTTCTTTGATAATTATTAAGGTTGCTTTGATCAGTAGACCATTGTTTTAATCTTTGAACATTCTCATGATCTGGAAATCGAGTAACATAAGCATAGAGCCATCCCCAATTACTACTAGATCTACTATCTAGATCTTGAACTTTATAATTCTTAGCAGGCCCAGGTGATTTCATCTCTTTAGCGTATTTAAATACAATCTCATTAGTCTCTGTGAAATCTATAAAAAACTTAACAAGATTGTGATAATTCCTTCCTCTATATTCATACTCCCAAATGTTATAGCCCTGGTTTTCAGCGATAATTGCTATTACTGCTAAAGCATTCATGGCTCTTCCTTGATAAAACATAGCTCTTCCACCACGTCTTGTTTCAATAGGTAAGCTTCCATCTCCTCTTTGGTGTTTAATTGCTGCCTCATAATTTTTAAAAGCTTTACGAAACTGAATATTATCTTTTAACAGAATTCCTAATTCCATGTGTGCTATAGCTGAAGAAAGTGCATGGTTATGGGCTCTTTTTGGAACACCTATTGCTTGAGTGCCTTGTTTATATGTCATGCCATACATAAGATGTTTATTTTTTTTAACAATTCTTTCAAACCAATCCTTTATTAATTTATCTTCATTGTCAGGGACTTTAATAATTTGTTTTGCAAACGAATAAGCTGCCATCATTGGGGAAGCCACCCAAAGATTTACGGTTAAAGTATCATTCCAATGTCTGCCCTCATGGTTAGATGGTCCTGTTCTTTTTGCTGCATTAGCTTTTGCCCAATCTAAAATTACTCTTTTTACGTTCTCACAGGCTTCAATATTTCCTCCACCACAGGGACGTTTAAAATTTTCAAACTTGTTTAAAGTATACATAAATCTGTTGTCCAAACCGTATCCTGAAGGAGCATCAACCTTTGTTACTGGTAAAACAGGATTAGTTGTTTGATTTGTGTACATGTTAGTAATACATCTGTCTAAATTTTCTGGTATTGGAAAAATAATTTCAGGCTTAGAAATTGTTGCTTTTTTTTTTATTTCTTTAAAATCACTTTTTGATGTGTTGGCAACAATAAAAGATAATAAAATTAATAGACTAACTTTTTTAAACATTAACCAGTATTTTTCATTGCTGCAGAAATTCCAGCTATAGAAGTCAACAATGCATCCTCTAAATCTTTTCTATTTTTTTTATTTTTATTTTTTTTAAGTTTAGAGATAACAATAGGTTGAATAATATTTAAAACTTCTGAATAAATATTTCTTACTATAGCTGCAGACCTGAATTGTTTTCTTATTTTAAGAATTTCTTTTGGTGCAATCTTTTTATTCAATTTTTTAATCGTATCAAATTGAAATCTTAGTTTTTTTCCAACTCTCTTAAGTTTTTTGTCTGCAAGAAATTCTTCATAAATTTTTGATATCTCTGGATCAGCTTTTGAAATAACCATATCTAACATGTCGAGCATAGAATTGAAAAAAGGCCAGTTTTTTTCCATATCGTATAAAATCTTCCTAAATTTTTTAATATATGAATATCTCAAAGCTTCTGCACTTCCTAACCAAGCAGGAAGCATTAATCTAATTTGTGTCCAAGCAAAGACCCATGGAATGGCTCTTAGACTTTTGATGTTATCAACATTTTTTCTTTTTGACGGCCTTGAACCAATGAATAATTTACCCAATGCTTTATGCGGGGTAACAGTTTTGAAATATTCTATAAAATCAGAGCTTTGATTAATATTTTTTCGATAAGAATTTTTAGATATATCAGACATCTTTTCAATTAGGTTTCTCCATTCTTTTTTTGGAATTGGTGGTGGGTTTAATGTAGCTTCAGTAACCGCACCTATATAACTACATAAATTATAATTAGCTAAAGGTTCGTATCCATACTTTTGTTGAATTACTTCACCCTGATCTGTAATTCTAATATTACCATTCACAGAATTTGGAGGTTGAGATCTTAAAGTGGCTTGTATCGGACCTCCTCCTCTACCAGCTGATCCTCCTCTGCCGTGGAAAAATGTTATTTTAATTTTAAATCTTTTTGCTAGCTTTATAATTTCCTCCTGTGCTTTATACTGATGCCAGCTAGCACATATTTTTCCTGCATCCTTACTCGAATCTGAGTATCCTATCATTACTTCCTGATTATGATTTATCAATTTTCTATACCAGCTCTGGGAGAATAAAGTTTCCATTATAGATTTTGCATTAATTAAATCATCCAAAGTTTCAAACAAAGGAACTACTCTTAATTTATCTTTTATATCTGCCTCTTTTTGTAAGAAAGAAACAGATAAGATATCAGAGGCAGATGTAGTCATCGAAATTACATATGCGCCTAAACACTCTGGTGGTTCTTTAGATAGAGTTTTAAATGTAGACCAAACTTCTTTATTTTCTTTATTTCTAAATTGAAAATTCCCTATTTTCTTAGATTTAGAAGAAATTGATAGCTTTAAAAAATTTAACTTTTCCTCCTCACTAAAATTCAAATAATTCTTTTTATATTTAGCTTTAACCAATTCAGAAATTAATTGCTTATGTCTTGATGACTCTTGTCTTATGTCTAATCTTGCAAGGTTAATTCCGAAACATTTAGCTCGCCTCATTAAATCTAACAAATCCCCGCTAGCAATATTTTCATTTTGATTTTCCTCTAAAGATTCTCTTACAACCCTAAGTGGTCTAAGTATTTCCTCTCGAGAGCTCAATAGCTTTTTTTGATCTAATGGTTTTTTTTGAACCAGGTGTTGCTCTATCAACCTATGTGTTATTCGCATTTTATCTCTTAGAGGTCTTAAAAAAACTCTGTACGGCTCAAATGAATTTCC
>CACEWC010000025.1 GCA_902563075.1 uncultured Pelagibacteraceae bacterium | reverse complement strand
ATAATCAATTTAAAAATGTAATCACTCAAATACCTCAAGCTCAACAGATTATACCCTTAAACAATGAAGAGGATCATAATAATTCAGACGAAAGTTATGAATTTGAGCCAGATGAAGATGAAATTTTAAGCAATTTACTGCCAAAAAATATTTCAACACAAATATTTAAGGCAATGTTGGAGAATTCAGCTAGCGAACAAGGGTCCAGAATGAGTGCAATGGACAATGCTACTCGTAACGCAGGTGAAATGGTTGACAAACTTACTATCGAATATAATAGAAGTCGTCAGGCAGCAATTACAAAAGAACTAATAGAAATCATATCAGGAGCAGAAAGTTTATAATTATGAGCAAAGGAATAATTACACAAGTTATTGGAGCAGTAGTAGATGTTAAATTTGATGGAGAACTTCCAGAAATTTTAACAGCATTGGAATGTAAAAATGGAAACAACAGATTAGTTTTAGAAGTAGCGCAACACTTGGGTGAAACTACAGTTAGAACTATTGCAATGGATGCTACTGAAGGTTTAAAAAGAGGTGATGAGGTAATTAATACCAATGCTCCCATACAAGTTCCAGTAGGACCTGAAACTCTTGGAAGAATTATTAATGTTATTGGAGAGCCAATAGACGAAAGAGGAGAAGTAAAAACTAAAGAAAGCTGGCCAATTCATAGAGGTGCCCCTGAATTTAATGATCAATCGACTGAAACTGAAATACTTGTTACTGGTATTAAAGTAATTGATTTGCTTGCTCCTTATGCAAAAGGAGGAAAAATTGGTTTGTTCGGTGGTGCTGGTGTTGGAAAAACTGTTTTGATTATGGAGTTAATCAATAACGTTGCAAAAGCACATGGAGGCTTTTCAGTTTTTGCAGGTGTAGGAGAGAGAACAAGGGAAGGAAATGATCTTTATCATGAAATGATTGAGTCTGGTGTTATCAAACAAGACGGACCAGGATCTAAAGCAGCATTAGTTTATGGACAAATGAATGAACCCCCAGGCGCTAGAGCTAGAGTGGCACTTACTGGATTGACTGTAGCAGAATATTTTAGAGATCAAGAGGGCCAAGATGTACTTTTCTTTGTTGATAATATTTTTAGATTTACTCAAGCAGGCTCAGAAGTTTCGGCACTTTTGGGTAGAATTCCATCCGCAGTTGGTTATCAACCAACATTAGCAACTGATATGGGTAATCTTCAAGAAAGAATTACCACTACTAACAAAGGATCAATTACCTCAGTACAAGCAATTTATGTACCTGCAGATGATTTAACTGACCCTGCTCCGGCTACATCTTTTGCTCATTTGGATGCAACAACTGTGCTTTCAAGACAAATAGCTGAAATTGGAATATATCCTGCTGTTGATCCGTTAGACTCAACTTCAAGAATTCTAGACCCTAGAATTGTTGGTGATGAACATTATAGAGTAGCGAGAGATGTGCAAAGAATATTACAATCTTACAAATCATTACAAGATATCATAGCCATTTTGGGTATGGATGAATTATCTGAAGAGGATAAGCTGGTTGTAGCTAGAGCGAGAAAAATTCAAAGATTTTTATCTCAACCATTTTTTGTTGCAGAAGTTTTCACAGGATCACCAGGAAAATTGGTAGATTTAGACTCAACTATCAAAGGCTTTGATGCTATTTGTAAAGGTGAATATGATCATTTACCTGAAGCAGCGTTTTATATGGTGGGAACGATTGAAGAGGCAATTGAGAAAGCTAAAAAAATGGAACAAGAAGCTGCTGCTTAATGAGCGAAGAGTTTAAAATTGAAATTGTAAACCCAGAAAAATCTTTTTTAGTAAAAGAGGATGTTTTAGAGGTTGTTGTACCTGCATTTGAGGGTGAAATGGGGATTTTAAAAGATCACATATCTATTATTTCTTTTTTAAAACCTGGGATAATTAAAGTATTTTCGAAATCAGGTGATGAAAATTATTATGTAGAAGATGGAATTATTGAATTTAAAAATAATAATTTATCTATCTTAACAAGCACAATAATCTCTGTGGCAGATTTAGATAAATCTAAACAAGGGGATTTACTTAAAAAAGCTGAAGCGGAAGCAAGTAAATCCGAGATCAGTGATCAGGCTAAATATTTAGCAGATCAAAAAGTCGAAGTTCTAAGATCGATTAACTAATAATAACTCTAATTTTTTTTTAATTTCTTGATAGACGTGTAATTTAAAATCTACCACAACTTTTGTTAAGGATTCTAATTCAATCCATTTCCATTCGAGAAATTCAGGTTTTTTTGTTTTAATATTTATTTCACTATCCTCTCCAGTAAACCTCATTATAAACCATTTCTGTTTTTGTCCCTTATACTTACCCTTCCAAATTATACCCAATAAGTGATCTGGTAATTCATATGTTATAAAACCATCTAATTCTTTAATTAGCTCTACTTTTGTAATACTAGTCTCTTCCTTTAACTCCCTGTATGCGGCGGTAAGAAAATCTTCACCTTCATCAATACCTCCTTGTGGCATTTGCCAGAAGTTTTTTGGGTTGTCTATTCTTCTTGCAACGAAAATTTTATTTTCTTGATTAAGTACAACAATGCCTACACCACTACGGAGTGGTAGATGTTTATATTGCCCTTTCATTTAGCCGTTTAAAAGTTTTAATGCGTAACTTAGTTGATTATCGGTGTCTGTCTTAATCCTAAATTCATCCGTATCTTCATCAATCTCAATATCAGGACTTACTCCAACTTCAGAAATTGATTTGCCTGATGGTAGGTAATATTTTGCAACAGTGAGCCTTATTGCTCCTTTATTCTTTAGTGGAATAATTGATTGCACTGAACCCTTTCCATAACTATTTTCGCCTAAAATAATCGCTCTTTTATGATCTTGTAGTGCTCCAGCAACTATTTCTGAAGCAGATGCAGAACCGTAATTAATTAATACAACCAAAGTTTTGCCACCTATCAAATCCCCTTTTTTGGCAAACCATTTTCTATTTTCAGAGGCCTTTCTACTTTTGGTAGATACAATCTCCCCATTATCTAAAAAAAAATCTGATATCCTTATAGCTTGTGATAACAATCCTCCAGGATTATTTCTTAAATCTAGTATATATGAATTTATTTTTCCATTTTTTTCAAATTCTCTAATTTGCTCTCTTATTTGATCACCACTATTTTCATTGAAAGATGTTAATCTAAGATAACCAACGTTATTTTTTAAAAGATCAGCTTTTACTGATTTAATTTGAATTATTTCTCTTACGATTTCAAATGTTAAAGCTTTTTTTTGTCCAATTCTTCTTACAGTTAAAATAATTGATGAACCTACAGGTCCTCTCATTAAATCTACAGCTTCACTTAGAGATTTACCTTGTACCTGAATATCATCTATCTTTATGATGTAGTCACCAGCTTTAATTCCAGCTCTAGACGCTGGAGTATCGTCAATAGGGGAAATTACTTTTACAACTCCAGACTCCATATTTACCTCTATTCCCAAGCCACCAAATTCACCACTTGTTTCAGTCTGCATTTCGTTGAAAATTTCAGGTGACATATATGCTGAGTAAGGATCTAGTGATTGAAGCAAACCATCTATTGCAGCATCCATGCTTTCAGATTGATTTATTTCATCGACATATTCCTTATTAATTTTTTCTAATACTTCTCCAAATAAATCTATTTTCTTATAAACATCATTTTCAGCTGCAACGACAGGATTAAAAGTTGAAAACTTCAGGAAAAATATACTGATAATAAAAAAAATTTTCCTCATATTATAAGTTTTTCTTTTGGAATAAATTCTGACCACATTTTTTCTAGTTCATAAAATTTTCTTTTTTCTGGATGAAATATGTGGACAATTAGATCTATTCCATCTACCAGTTTCCACTCAGTACTATCTTTTCCCTCGATTTTTGAATCTTTCATTCCATAATCTTTAAATTTTTCTAAAACTTGCTCAGAAAGTGACTGGATATGTCTAGATGACGTACCACTTGCAATAATCATGTATTCAGCCATTGAACTTTTATCTTTAAGATCGATGCTAACAATGTCTAAAGCTTTATTGATATCTAAAGTTTGAATTATGATTTTTTTTAAATCAGAAATTTTGTCCATTAATTAACTAAACCATATCAAATTTTTCTCAATTGAGAAGAAGAAATATTGACCTTTTCAAATTCAATAAATTTCAAATTTTCTCTATTTAATCTTTTATATGTAGTTGAATTTAATGATTTTTTTTTATAACCATGCCTATCAAATACTATTATTTTACATTTCTGTGAAATTAATTTCCATTTATACCATTTGTGA
>CACEWC010000024.1:0-2500 GCA_902563075.1 uncultured Pelagibacteraceae bacterium | reverse complement strand
CAGGTTCTATTTCACTCCCCTAATAGGGGTTCTTTTCACCTTTCCCTCACGGTACTAGTTCACTATCGGTCACTGAAGAGTATTTAGGCTTAGAGGGTGGTCCCCCTATATTCGAGCAGGATTTCACGTGTCCCGCTTTACTCATGAATTTTGTTAAACATTACTCATACGGGACTATCACCCTCTATGGTTAGCATTTCCAAACTATTCAAATTTTTTTAACAAAACTACAGGCCTATTCCGCTTTCGCTCGCCACTACTAACAGAATCTCAATTGATTTCTTTTCCTCTGGTTACTTAGATGTTTCAGTTCTCCAGGTTATCTCTTTAAACCTATTTATTCAGTTTAAAGTACCACATAAAGTGGTGGGTTTCCCCATTCGGAAATTTTCGGATCAAAACTTACATACAGCTCCCCGAAACTTATCGCAGTATATCACGTCCTTCATCGTCTTTCAGTGCCAAGGCATCCACTACACGCCCTTAAACGCTTGATTTATGCACAGAAAAAAATTCTGTGTTGAATCAAATTTTTATTATGAACATTAGATAATAACTTTTCTAATGTTCGGATATAGATATTGATATTAATTATTATTATTTTTCACAATTTATACAGCTAAGTGTTTGGTGGAGGATAGCGGGATCGAACCGCTGACCTCCTGAATGCAAATCAGGCGCTCTCCCAGCTGAGCTAATCCCCCTAAATCTAATTGGTGGGCCGAGAAAGACTCGAACTTTCGACCCCACCCTTATCAAGGGTGTGCTCTAACCAACTGAGCTACCGGCCCCCATTCAAGAGAAACACTAATTCAAGAAGAGAAATGAGGACGGTCAACATCACCTGTATATTATTTAGAATAAAAAAATTTTTATTCATCCTTAGAAAGGAGGTAATCCAGCCGCAGGTTCCCCTACGGCTACCTTGTTACGACTTCACCCCAGTCGCTGACTATACCGTGGTCAAGGGTATTAAACCTTGCCTTAAGGTAGAACCAACTCCCATGGTGTGACGGGCGGTGTGTACAAGACCCGGGAACGCATTCACCGTGGCACGCTGATCCACGATTACTAGTAATTCCAGCTTCATGCACTCGAGTTGCAGAGTGCAATCCGAACTGAGGTATCTTTTAAGGATTTGCTTAACTTCGCAGTTTTGCTTCCTGTTGTAGATACCATTGTAGCACGTGTGTAGCCCAACACGTAAGGGCCATGAGGACTTGACGTCATCCCCACCTTCCTCCAGCTTATCACTGGCAGTTCTTTCAGAGTGCCCAACTAAATGATGGCAACTAAAAGTGAGGGTTGCGCTCGTTGCGGGACTTAACCCAACATCTCACGACACGAGCTGACGACAGCCATGCAGCACCTGTGTTTCGTCCGGCCGAACCGAAAACTTTAATCTCTTAAAGTCGCGACGAACATGTCAAGTGTTGGTAAGGTTCTGCGCGTATCTTCGAATTAAACCACATGCTCCACTACTTGTGCGGGTCCCCGTCAATTCATTTGAGTTTTAACCTTGCGGTCGTACTCCCCAGGCGGTGTGTTTATCGCTTTCGCTGCGACACTGAAAATAAATTTCCAACGTCTAACACACATCGTTTACGGCATGGACTACGAGGGTATCTAATCCTCTTCGCTACCCATGCTTTCGTTCCTCAGTGTCAGTAATGATCCAGAAAGCTGCCTTCGCAATTGGTATTCTTTCTAATATCTACGAATTTCACCTCTACACTAGAAATTCTGCTTTCCTCTATCATACTCTAGCTGAAAAGTTTTGATGGCAGTTCCAGAGTTAAGCTCTGGGATTTCACCACCAACTTTTTCAACCACCTACGAACTCTTTAAGCCCAGTAATTCCGAACTACGCTAGGTCCCTTCGTATTACCGCGGCTGCTGGCACGAAGTTAGCCGGACCTTCTTATTCGGGTACAGTCATTTTCTTCCCCGACGAAAGAGCTTTACAACCCAAAGGCCTTCTTCACTCACGCGGCATCGCTGCATCAGAGTTTCCTCCATTGTGCAATATTCCCCACTGCTGCCTCCCGTAGGAGTTTGGGCCGTGTCTCAGTCCCAATGTGGCTGATCATCCTCTCAAATCAGCTATTGATCAAAGTCTTGGTAGGCCATTACCCCACCAACAAACTAATCAAGTGCAGGCTCATCCAATGGTGCATAAAGCTTTCTCCGTAAAGACTTATCCAGTATTAGCACAAGTTTCCTCGTGTTATTCCAGGCCAAAGGGAAGATACCTACATGTTACTCACCCGTCTGCCACTAAGTATTGCTACTTCGTTCGACTTGCATGTGTTAGGCGTGCCGCCAGCGTACGTTCTGAGCCATGATCAAACTCTCAAGTTTAAAAACGGCGCACACTAGCTTCCACATAAATTTATAAAAAAAATATGTGTGATTGAAGTGTGTACGACAAATTTATGGTAACCTTAACCGTCCACACTTCTCTTCTTAAATTTTCACATTTTTAATAGCTAATTGAGAA
>CACEWC010000023.1 GCA_902563075.1 uncultured Pelagibacteraceae bacterium | reverse complement strand
TTTTTGAAAGTTCGATATACCAATCACAATATGAATGCCAAGCAAATTGATAGGCATTTTTGGCTGCCTCATCAAATCGATAGTCTTTAATATTCTTTTGAATTTTATCTTTTATTTCAATCAATTCAGAATAAATCCATTTATTGATATTTAAACTAGTTTTAGGAACTTTATCAGTCTTATTAAAATCACAATTATTTGTGATTAAAAAATTATTTGCATTCCACAATTTATTTAAAAAATTTCTATAACCTTTAACTCTATCCTCTGAAAGTTTTACATCAGTTCCAGGTGAAGCCATTGAAAGCAAAGTAAATCTTAGGGCATCTGCACTATATTTTTCAATTAAATCTAATGGATCTATTACATTGCCTTTGGATTTAGACATTTTTTGTCCTTTTTCATCTCTTACTAAAGCATGAACATAGATATCTTTAAATGGTTCTTTATTTAGAAATTCCATTCCAAACATAATCATTCTTGCAACCCAGAAAAAAATGATATCGAAGCCAGTTACTAACACTGTGGTTGGATAAAATTTCTTTACGAAATCTTTTTTATCTGGCCATCCTAAAGTTGCAAACGGCCATAAACCAGAAGAAAACCAAGTGTCTAGTACGTCAGGATCTCTAACTAATTTTACATCTTTTTTGTAATGCTTCTTAGCTTGCTTACTTGCTTCTTTTTCATTTAAAGCAACAAATATTTTATTGTCAGGTCCATACCATGCTGGGATTTGATGACCCCACCACAACTGTCTAGAGACACACCAAGGCTCAATATTATTCATCCATTGAAAATAAGTTTTAGACCAGTTATTTGGAAAAAAATTTGTTTTTTTTGTTTTAACAATTTTTTTTGCTTTGATAGCTAATTTTTTTGCATCAACAAACCATTGCTCAGTTAAAAAAGGTTCAATAACAGAATTAGATCTATCTCCATAAGGAACTTTATTTTTTATATTTTCCTCTTTAACAAAATAATCTTTTTCTTTAAGTTCATTTAATATTTTTTTACGAGCATCAAATCTATCCAAACCTACATAATCTTTTGGTGCATTTTCATTTATTTTACCCTCTTCAGTAAAAACATTTATTATTTCGAGTTTATTTCTCTGCCCTACATCATAATCATTAAAATCATGTGCTGGGGTAATTTTTAATGCTCCTGTTCCTTGTTCTGGATCTGCATAATTGTCTTTTATTATTTTAATTTTTCTACCTACAATAGGTATCGTGACTGTTTTACCGACAAAACTTTTGTATCTTTTGTCTTTTGGATTGACTGCAATCGCTGTATCCCCAAGCATAGTTTCGGGCCTCGTTGTGGCTATAGTGATAAATTCAGATGATTTATCTATTGGGTACCTAATATAGTAAATCTTAGAATTCATCTCTCTTTGATCTACTTCTAAATCTGAAATCGCAGTTTTTAATACTGTATCCCAATTGACTAATTTTTCTGCTTTATAGATCAATTTCTTTTTATGTAATTCGACAAAAACTTTAATTACAGATTTTGATAAATTTTCATCCATGGTGAATGCATTTCTGGACCAATCACATGAGCAGCCAAGTTTTTTTAATTGATTAATAATTATATCACCGTACTGATTTTTCCAATCCCAAACCTTTTCAATGAATTTTTCTCGTCCAAGAGTATTTTTATCTAAATTTTCGTTTTCAAGTTTTCGCTCAACAAGTGCTTGGGTAGCAATACCAGCATGATCTGTACCTGGTTGCCATAAGGTTTCATAATTGTTCATTCGATAATATCGAACCAGCATATCTTGAATTGAATTATTTAAAGCATGCCCCATATGTAAACTACCCGTTACATTTGGTGGCGGAATTACAACTGAAAATTTTTTTGAGTTTTTTTGAGGTTTAAATAGTTTATTTTTTTCCCAATACGAATATATCTTATCTTCTACATTGGAATGTATATATTTATCGCTCATCTTGGATATAGTTAGTTTATAATTTATTAATCTAAATTAACAATAATCAAATTAAAACGTTATTTGATAGACTAATCTTAAAAATTTAATATAAAACTGATGTAGCTATCATCTAAAACATAAGGCAACGTGGCGGAATGGTTACGCAGAGGATTGCAAATCCTTGTATCCCGGTTCGATTCCGGGCGTTGCCTCCAAAAAAAATCTTGTTTTAGTTAAAAAAAAAAGTAAGTTTGCTTTTTATATTCCTCGGTAGCTCAGTTGGTAGAGCAGTTGACTGTTAATCAATTGGTCGCAGGTTCGAGTCCTGCCCGAGGAGCCAAATTTTACCCAACTTTTGAAATATTATTTGAAACTTGTAACGATTTGTTAAATTTCAATTTTTGATCAGCATTAAGTTCAGAATATAATTTAACTAAAAAATTATAATTCACATTCATATGACCTTCTTGAGATTTTTCTAAATTAACCAAATATGCTGAAAAATCTTCGAAGAAATAATTTATTGGAACCTTAAGGTAATTTGATAACTGTAATAATCTTATCGAACTAACTCCGTTAGTACCTTTTTCATATTTTTGTATTTGTTGAAATGTGACGTTGATTGCTTTTGCTACTTTAGTTTGTGTTAAACCTAAGGCTAACCTTCTAAGCTTAAGCTTATTGCCTAAATGCTTATTAAAATTATCTTCCATTAAGACCCCTCTTAATTTTATTAAAAAGCAGATTGAACAAGTTTTTAATCTTTACTGCAACAATATTATTTTTTTATTTTTTTGGAAATACCTGGTATTCCAAAAATATGTCAAGCAATTCTTGGGGTATAATTTGAGAAAAATTCCTTGAAATTACTGGTATCTATAGTATCTGGCTTAGGAAAAGTTTAGTCCTATCACTCTTAGGATTAGCAAAAAAATCCTTGGTATCTGCTTTTTCTACTATCATTCCCTCATCCATGAATATCATTTGATCAGCAACTTCTTTAGCAAAACCCATTTCGTGAGTTACAACAATCATAGTCATACCTTGTTTTGCAAGATTTACCATTACATCAAGCACTTCTTTAATCATTTCTGGGTCTAAAGCTGATGTAGGTTCATCAAAAAGCATTATTTTTGGCTCCATACATAAAGCTCTTGCTATTGCTGCTCTTTGTTGTTGTCCTCCAGATAATTGGCCTGGGTATTTTTGTGATTGATCAAGAATTTGTACTCTTTCTAAATGTTTTAATGCTAGTTCCTCAGCATCTTTCTTCGGCATTTTTTTTACCCAAATAGGAGCTAATGTACAATTATCTAAAATTGATAAATGAGGAAATAAATTAAATTGTTGGAATACCATACCAACTTCAGCTCTTATTTGCTCAATATTTTTTGTATCTTCTGTTAATTCAGTACCATCAACAATAATATTTCCCTCTTGATGTTCTTCTAATCTATTAATGCATCTAATCAAAGTTGATTTTCCAGATCCTGATGGACCACATACTACAATTTTTTCTTTTGGTTTAACTTCTAAATTGATCTTCTTTAAAACTTGAAAGTCACCAAACCATTTGTTCATGTTATTAATTTGAATGATGCTATCTGACATAATTTTTATCTATCTGTTTTATATTTTTGCTCTAAATTATAGCTATATTTACTCATTGCATAACAAATAATCCAGAAAATTATTGCTGCAAAAACATAACCTTCCATTGCAAAACCTAACCATTTTGGATTAGTTTTTGCTAAATTTAACATTCCAACTATTTCTAGTAGACCTACTACAAATATTAATGGTGTATCTTTAACCAAAGCTAAAAATGTATTTGCAATTCCTGGGATTACTAATTTTAGTGCTTGTGGAAGTATCACAAATATGTGCATTTTCCAATATCCCATACCCAAAGATTTTGCAGCCTCGTATTGTCCTCTTGGTAAAGCTTGTAAGCCACCACGTATAACCTCTGCTACATAAGCAGCTTCAAATAATGAAATTGCGATAATTGCTCTTACTAATTTATCAATGAAGAAATCCTCTGGTAAAAACATTGGAAACATTACTGCTGACATAAATAGTACTGTTATTAAAGGCACACCTCTCCAAAATTCAATAAAACCAACAGAGATATATCTTATTAGAGGAAAATTTGATCTTCTGCCTAAAGCAAAAGCCATTCCTATAGGAAAACAGAAAATTAAGCAGAAAAAAGATATTATAAATGTTAAAGATAATCCTCCCCATGCTCCGGTTTCTACCCAGTTTAAACCATCTAGTTTACCTAACTCGATGTACTCCTCAAAAAATATAAAATACTTTAAAGCTATATAAAGAGCCAAAGGAACAATCAAAAAATAATAAAATTTATATTTTGCAGGTATAAAAAACCCTAAAATAATTGATAAGATGGCTGCAATAATCCCATATGAAAAATCAAAAAATACGGGGCCACCGGATATAAAGAAAAAGATAAATAAGAATGCAATCAGTGGATAAATAACAACATAGTAAAGTGTTAAATACTTCTTAAATCTGTCAGTTGCAAAATAACCAACCGAGCCCATTAATACTAAGGCTATAAATGATAAATTTATTCTCCATTGCTCAGCATTTGGATACATCCCATACATAAATCTTCTCATCCAAACTTTAATATATGTCCAGCACGCTCCGGAACCAGTACAAACATCTTTACTGTCTCCAGCAAAACTAGCATCTATTACAAACCAACTGAGAATAGGTGGAAGAGATTTAATGATTACAAAAATAATCAGTAAAGATAAAACTGCATTAAAATTGTTGGTATTTATATGTTTATTTAAAAGATCTAATTGTTTTATTCCGCTAAACTCTATTCTTATGAAATAAAGTCCAATAAAGCCTAATATTAATGGAAATAAAAAACTTAAAAAACCAGGTAAAAAACCAGTTAAATTTAAGCTAAAAAATGAATTTAAAAAAACATCCAATACACTAATTAAGAATAAAAAAGAACCTAAGTATAAAAAAGTATTTAAATTATCTTTATCAGGTCTTAAAAAATTTATTTTTGACATCATTTTTCCTGTATTGCAATTTTTTTGTTATACCAATTCATTAAAAGTGAAATTGAAATACTTAAAGTTAAATAGGTAAACATAGTAATTGAAACTATTTCAATGGCTT
>CACEWC010000022.1 GCA_902563075.1 uncultured Pelagibacteraceae bacterium | reverse complement strand
CTGCAACGTATTGAAAAGTTCCAACTCTAATATGACTTGAAGCCACTCTAGTTAGGATAGCACCTTGCAATGAAGTCTCTCGCATTATTTCCTCACCTGTTTTAGCTACTGCTAAACTTCTTGTTGAAGGAATATTTAGATTATGCATTGCTTCACTAATTATATATTCCCTTAACATTGGACCTAGTGCAGCTCTACCATCACCATTTCTTGAAAATGCTGTCTTACCTGAACCTTTAAATTGTACATCGTATCTCTTATTATTTTTTGTTAAATGCTCCCCTATTAAAACTGCTCTTCCATCTCCTAACATTGTAAAATGTCCAAATTGGTGACCAGCATAAGCTTGAGCAATAGAATTACTCCCTTCTGGAAGAATATTACCGGTGAACAAAGCTGCTAATTCATTTTTATCAATTTTGGAAAAGTCCAAGTTTAATTCTTCAATTAAATCCTCATTCATTAAAACTAATTCAGGATTTTTTACAGCAATAGGTTCAATATGTTCTTTAAATGCATCAGACAGTCTTGAGTAAGAGTTATCGAAATTCCAATTCATATTATTCTTCATAAAGTTTATTGACTCCAAATTCTTTTTAACAATTCTTCTCTTCCACAAGCTTTTTTATATCTAAGATATCTTTCTAATTTAATCTTATAAAAATCTTGATGGTATTCCTCCGCCTTATAAAATTTTTCAAAATTTCGAATATATGTAACAACTTTTTTGTTAAATTTATTTTGTAAATCTTTTATGTCTTTTTCTATTAATTTTTTTTCTTCATCATTTTGATAAAATGCAACTGACCTATAACTATATCCTTTGTCACAAAATTGACCGTAAGCATCAAATGGATCAATATTAATCCAAAAATTTTCTAGTAACTCCTCAAATGAAATTACTTTTTTATCATAGATTATTTCTACAACTTCAAAGTGACCAGTATTTCCATACGTAACTTCTTTATAAGTTGGGTTTTCAGTAATACCTCCAGAATAACCAGAAATTACCTCTTCCACACCTTTTAATTTTTCAAATGACTCCTCAACACACCAAAAACATCCCCCAGCAAAATACGCCTTATCTTTTTGAGCAGAATATGAAAAATTTGTATTAATTAAAAAAAAGAAAATTATGAAAAAATACTTCATTAATTATCATAAACAAATTCGTTATGATAAGTCCAGATTTTAAAGGTAGCTACTTACAAGTAGCCACCTTTATTAATTATATTTAAAATTATTTTTTTTTGTATTTTGCTGCTTCTTCGGATCCACCAGTAGCTGAACCTTTACTGTACGAGTGAGCACCCATACCAGCTAACTGACCATCTTTAACAATCAAATATTGATTTCTAATTTCTTTACCTTCAAAGAAACATTCCAATATTTCTCTTACACCATCTGCATATCTTGATTGTGCAGTCAAAGATGTTCCAGAGGTGTGAGGTGTCATACCATGATGTGGCATGCTTCTCCACACGTGATCATTGGGTGCTGGTTGAGGAAACCATACGTCTCCAGCGTAACCACTTAATTGACCACTTTTTAATGCTTTTGCAATAGCATCTCGATTACAGATTTTACCTCTTGCAGTGTTTACAATATAAGCGCCTTTTTTCATTTTACTTATCATTGCTTCATCAAATAAGTTTTCAGTTTCAGGGTGCAGAGGACAATTAATTGTCACTACATCGCAAACCTTCACCATTGATTCTACAGACTCATGAAATGTAAGGTTTAATTCTTTTTCAACAGAATCAGGTAGTTTATGTCTATCAAAATAGTGCAAATGAACATCAAAAGGTTTCATTTTTCTTAGTGCATCTAAACCAATACGTCCAGCAGCAACTGTTCCAATATGCATACCCTCAACATCATAAGATCTTTGAACGGCATCAGCAATATTCCAACCACCTTCATTCACGATTCTATGTTGATTATGGTAATCTCTTACCATTGAAACAATCATCATAACTATATGTTCAGCTACAGATCTTGAATTACAATAAGTTACCTCTACAACATCAATTTTGTTATCCATTGCAGCTTGTAAATCAACATGGTCTGAACCAATTCCTGCTGTGATTGCCATTTTTAAATTTTTAGCTTTAGCAATTCTCTCTTTTGTCAAATAATATGGAAAGAACGGTTGCGAAATTACAATGTCTGCGTCAACAATATGTTTGTCAGCTTCACATCCGTCACCATCTTTACTATTAGTCACTACTAACTCATGACCATTACTTTCTAAAAATTTTCTCAATCCAAGTTCACCAGATACACATCCTAGTAATTGTCCTGGAGTGTAGTCTCTTCCTTTAGGTGATGGCAGAGTCATTCCATCTGGATATTTTTCTATTTTTGGTAATTCTGAAAGTGCATATGATTTTGGCATCCCACCCTTTGGATCATCATATAATACGCATAATATCTTCATTTATTCTCCTGTACATTTATATTTTATTTAGCGCATCTAACATTATTTTAGGATCCCAAGCAATCAATTATTTTTGACCTGGGTAAGACCTTTTAAAAAATAAATTTGTAAAAAATTTTAAAAAATAATAATCGTTAAAGATTTAATCAGCAGTCAAAGTATACACGCTCTTAATTGGATAATATAAAGTTATTTTATGCTGTAAAGTGGGCTACATTAACTAAAATCATCAAGTTAATTTTTAGATAAACAAATTTAGGAATGCCTATCTTTTTAAAAACATCAAAAAAATTTAATAAAAATAATTTTTTTCAATCCCAGGTTTTATTTCATCTAGAGGTTGAAAAAAATATATTAAAAATTGTTTAAAAAAGAACTAATGCGAATTGGAATGATTAAAATTTGCACAAACTTGCAGCATATGTTTATAATTATTTTTTAAACTTTAATTAAGAGGGACAGAAATGTTAACAAAAATGTTAAAAAGGCTAGCGTCTACTTTTACAGTAGTGGTAGCTTTATTTTCTTCACTCGCTTTACCTCAAAAAGTATTTGGAGCAGAAACTCAATACTTTCCTGTAGCTAGTAGTCGTGTTGGACCTTATTCAGCAATGGGGACTGGTTACTATGGGGCTCAGATTGACTACATGAATTATGTCAATATGACAGGCGGAGTGAATGGAGTCATGCTTACATGGCAAGAATGTGAAACTGAGTACAACGCTGTGAAAACAGTTGAGTGTTACCAAAGACTACTTGAAAAAGATGGTCAAAGAATAGTTGTGTTTGATACTTTAGGAACACCAGGAGCATATGCAGTAATTAACCGTATGGCAAAAGACAATGTTGTTTTAGCTCAATATGGTTATGGAAGAACTGACGGTGCTGATGGAAGAGTATGGCCTTGGGTATTTAATGCTGCAAGTCACTACTGGTCACAAATAGCTGTTAAATTAAAATTTATGGCTGAGATCGAGGGCGGAATTGATAAGATGAAAGGTAAGAAAATCGTTCACTTACACATTGACTCTGCTTACGGTAGAGAGCCATTACCAGCAATGAGAAAAATTACTTCTGACTGGGGAATGAAATTAGTTGAAATTTCAATTCCACCTCCAGGTCTGGAACAACAATCTCAGTGGCTGCAAATCAGACGAGAAAATCCAGATTGGGTTACTTTCTGGGGAGCAGGTTCTGGAATGAATTCAACAGCAATGACTAATGCTGCTAGAATTAATTTCCCAAGAGATAGAATGATGTATGTAACATTCGGTGCTGCCGAAGAGGATATGTATCCAGCAGGCGATGCAGCTAAGGGAACTTATGCTGTTGCAAATGCTTTACCTGGAGAATATCCATTAGTTAAAGACATCAAGGATAAAGTATATGGCGCTGGAAAAGGTAATTTAGCTGATCCAAATAGGATTGGTTCAGTTTACTGGAATAGGGGACTAGGTGCTGCAGTTATGTGGATTGAGGCATTAAGAAATGCTCAAAAGATGCATAATAAAGTTGGTAAAGCAGTAACTGGTGCTGAGTTTAGAGATGGTTATGAGGCTTTGAACATGACTGAAGCTAGACTTACTGAACTTGGAGTTGGAGGAATGTTAGCTCCGTTCGCTATTTCATGTGCAAACCATGAAGGTGCTGGTAAATTTGCTGTAATGCAGTGGGATGGAACAAAATTCAATCAGGTAACTGGTTGGGAAGCTCCATTAGACCCTAAATTTATTAGAGGTTTAGTTGAAGACTCCGCAGCAAAATTTGCTAAAGAAAACAACATTACACCAAAAAAATGTGGATAATTGATTTAATTAATTTTAGTTAATGTTCACAAGAATGGGGAGTTTAAACAATTTCGATTGTTTTAAACTTCCCATTTAAAAAAAATTTAAAGTAAAAAAAATTAATGAGTGATAATTCTGTAAACATTCTTGATATAAAAAATATTGAGGTAATGTATGACAACGTTATTTTAGCTTTACATGACGTTTCTTTAAAAGTTCCCAAAGGAAAAGTAGTTGCGTTATTAGGAGCAAATGGAGCAGGTAAAAGCACAACGTTAAAAGCTGTCTCAACTATGTTAGCTTCCGAAAGAGGTAAAGTTACCAAAGGCTCAATCGATTATGATGGAAATTCCATTGAAAAACAAAACCCATCTCAAATGGTTGGACTTGGAATGGTTCAAGTATTAGAGGGCAGAAGATGTTTTGGTCATTTAACTGTTGAGGAAAATATTATTTCTGGAGCTTACTCAAGAAAATTATCTAAAGGTGATATTGATCAAGAGTTAGAGAAAATTTATGGTTATTTTTTAAGATTAAAAGAAAGAAGAAAAAGTCAAGCAGCATTCACATCAGGTGGAGAACAACAAATGATTGCAGTTGCAAGAGCAATGATGGCAAAACCTAAAATGTTATTACTAGACGAGCCAACAATGGGTTTGGCACCTCAATTAGTTGCTGAAATTTTTAATATTGTTAAAGAATTAAATCAAAAAGAGGGTGTTAGCATTTTACTTGCTGAACAAAATACAAATATTGCATTAAAAAATTCTGATTATGGTTACATCATTGAAACTGGAAAAGTCATGCTTGAAGGGACTGCGCAAAGTTTATTAAACAATGATAAAGTGAAAGAATTATACTTAGGCATATCAAAAAAAGGTAGAAAAAACTTTAGAGATGTTCTTAAAGAAGAAAGTTTAAACAAAAAAATTAATTAAATATGGCATACGAAAGAAAGTTTAAAATAGGAAAGCCAATATTAGAGGTAAATAATATTTCACTCGCTTTTGGAGGTGTTAAGGCTATTACCGATACTTCATTTAATGTTCTTGAGCACGAGGTTAGAGCAATAATTGGACCCAACGGAGCCGGAAAAAGCTCAATGTTAAACTGTATTAATGGAATTTATAAGCCTCAACAAGGAACTGTATCTTTTAGAGGACAAGTAGTACCTAATATAACCCCGAATATCATGGCTCAAATGGGTTTATCTAGAACATTTCAAAACTTAGCTCTTTTTAAAAGAATGTCAGTATTGGATAATATTCTAGTAGGTAGAAAACTTCACACAAAAACAAATTTCCTTGAGGTGGCTTTACAACTTCCAAAAGTAAAGAAAGAGGAAAAATTAAATAGAGAGAGATCAGAAGAAATAATAAGTTTTTTAGAGATAGAAGACATTAAAGACACTCCTGTTGGAAAACTTCCTTATGGATTACAAAAAAAAGTTGAGTTAGGTCGAGCTCTTGCAACTGACTCGTCAATAATTCTATTGGATGAGCCAATGGCTGGAATGAATGTCGAAGAAAAAAGAGATATGTGTAGATTCATTTTAAAAGTAAATGATGAACTTGGTACAACAATGGTTTTAATTGAGC
>CACEWC010000021.1 GCA_902563075.1 uncultured Pelagibacteraceae bacterium | reverse complement strand
TGTAGCTCATATTTGGTTTTTAAAATCTTTGCCGAGTAGAATTGCCCTTGCAGTAGATATGAAACTAAAAGAGATTGAAAGAGTTTTATATTTCGAGAATTTTATCGTTGTTGAGCCAGGTCTAACAGGCCTAAAAAAGAACCAACTTTTAAATGAGGAAGAGTTAGCTAAATATCAAGATGAATTTGGTGAGGAGGCATTTTCTGCAGGAATAGGTGCAGAGGCAGTTTTGGAAATGTTAAAAAATCTTGATCTTGAATTGGAGAGAAAGAATTTAATTAATTATATTAAAGAGACAAAATCAAAGGTAAATGAGGAAAGAGCTATTAAAAGATTAAAATTAATAGAGTCATTTCTAGAAACTGGTCAAAAACCAGAATGGATGATAATGACAGTTGTTCCAGTTATACCACCAGAATTAAGGCCATTGGTACCATTGGATGGTGGGAGATTTGCTACATCAGATTTAAATGATTTATATAGAAGAGTTATTAATAGAAATAATCGATTAAAAAGATTAATGGATCTGAAAGCTCCAGATATAATCGTAAGAAATGAAAAAAGAATGCTGCAGGAGTCTGTAGATGCTCTCTTCGACAATGGTAGAAGAGGGAGAGTTATAACTGGTACAGGTAAACGACCATTAAAATCTTTAGCAGAAATGTTAAAAGGTAAGCAAGGTAGATTTAGACAAAATCTTTTAGGTAAGCGTGTGGATTATTCTGGAAGATCTGTAATTGTTGTTGGACCTGACCTAAAATTACATGAGTGTGGATTACCAAAAAAAATGGCATTAGAGTTATTTAAACCATTTTTATATGCAAGATTAAATAAATTAGGATTGGCCTCAACAATCAAACAAGCAAAAAAACTTGTTGAAAAAGAAACTAATGCGGTATGGGATGCTTTAGAGCTAATTGTTAGAGAACATCCAGTTTTATTAAATAGAGCTCCAACGCTTCATAGATTAGGTGTTCAAGCTTTTGAACCTAAATTGATTGAGGGAGATGCTATTGAGTTACACCCATTAACTTGTGCAGCATTCAATGCTGATTTTGATGGAGACCAGATGGCAGTGCACGTTCCTTTGAGTTTAGAAGCTCAACTAGAAGCAAGAATATTGATGTTATCGACGAATAATATTTTATCACCATCAAACGGTAAACCAATTATTGTTCCAAGTCAGGATATGATCTTAGGAATTTACTATTTATCACAAGAACCATTAACTGACAAACCAGCTGGATATTTTTTAAATGCAGACCAAATAGAATTCGCTTTATCATCAGGACAACTAAAAGTTCATAGTACAATAATATCAAGATTTGAAACTGTTGATGAAAAAGGAAATAAGAAGTTTGAAAAATATACATCAACAGCTGGTAGATTTCTATTAGCTAACTTATTACCAAAAAACAAAGACATTAAATTTTCATTGGTAGACAGATTGCTTCCAAAAAAAGTTGTTTCTGAGGTAATTGATATTGTCTTTAGGTTCTGTGGTCAAAAAACAACTGTTATTTTTTGTGACAAATTAAAGGATTTAGGTTTTAAACACGCATTTAAAGCAGGAATTTCTTTTGGTAAAGACGACTTAGTAATACCAGAAAGTAAAACTCAATTAATAAATGATACAAAAAAATTAATTTCAGATTATGAAACCCAATACGCTGAAGGCCTCATTACTAGAGGTGAAAAATATAATAAAGTTGTTGATGCTTGGTCAAAATGTACTGATCGTGTAGCAGGTGAAATGATGAAAGGTATTTCCGCAACCGAAAAAACCTCAGAGGGGTTGAAAATTAACTCAGTATTTATGATGGCTGACAGTGGTGCTAGAGGTTCAGCTGCTCAAATGAAGCAATTGGCTGGTATGAGGGGTTTAATTGCTAAACCCTCTGGTGAGATTATTGAAAGTCCAATAACGTCAAATTTTAAAGAAGGACTAACTGCTTTAGAATATTTTAATTCTACTCATGGGGCTAGAAAAGGTTTAGCTGATACAGCGTTAAAAACTGCAAGTTCAGGATATTTAACTAGAAGATTATGTGACGTAGCACAAGATTTGACAATTACTAAAAAGAATTGTGACAATCCAGGATTTATAGAACTTTCTGAAATTTTAGAAGGCGGAAATGTTGTTGTCAGTTTATCAGAGAGATCTTTAGGTAGAGTTACAGCCTCAGATGTAAAACATCCTCTAACAGGTGAAATTATTCTAAAAAAGTCTACTATGATAGATGAAGCTGGATGTGATAAAATTGACTCTGCTGGAATAAAATCACTTAAAGTTTATTCAGTGATGACTTGTAGTTCAAAAGAAGGAGTTTGCGCTACTTGTTATGGAAGAGATCTGTCTAGAGGTAAAATGGTTCATGTTGGGGAAGCTATTGGTATGATTTCTGCTCAATCAATCGGAGAACCTGGTACACAGCTTACAATGAGAACTTTCCATGTTGGTGGAACAGCTTCAGTAAAACAAGACTCCCAAATTATTACTAAAAGCGGTGGAATTTTAAAAATTATCAATTCTAACATTTTAGAGGACTCAAAAAAGAATTTAATAGTTATGGGTAGAAACACTCAATTATCGATTGAAGATGATAATGGAGTTCAGGTAGCTGTTTATAAAGTTGCTTACGGATCAAAACTATTTTTTAAAAATGGTGATAAAGTAAAAATTAATACAAAAATTTGTGAATGGGATCCTTATACTACACCTGTGATAGCTGAAAAAAGTGGTACTGCAAGTTATGTTGACTTAATCGATGGAGTTTCAATACAAGAAACTACTGATGATGCAACAGGCATATCTTCAAAATCAGTTGTTGATTGGAGATCACAATCAAAAACTACTGATTTAAAGCCTAGAATTACACTTAGAGATGAAAAAGGTAATGTAATTAAAAAAGCAGATGATAATGAAGCAAGATATTATCTTGTCCCAGATTCTATTCTATCAGTTAAAGATGGACAAAAAGTTTCAGCGGGTGATGTAATTGCTAGACTTCCAAAAGAAACAACAAAAACAAAAGATATTACTGGAGGACTACCAAGAGTTGCTGAATTATTTGAAGCAAGAAAAGCAAAAGATAGTGCAATAATAGCTGAAAATGATGGACAAGTTATTTTTGGAAAAGAGGTAAGAGGCAAACAAAGAGTTTCTATAGTGCCTGAAGATGGATCTGAACCTTCAAACTATTTAATTCCAAAAGGTAAACATATCAACTTTAATCAAGGTGAAAAAATAAAAAAAGGAGAATATCTTTTAGATGGGCAACCTTTACCTCATGATATTTTGAGAGTTATGGGTATTAAAGATTTGACAGAATATTTTGTAAATCAAGTTCAAGAAGTTTACAGACTACAAGGCGTTATCATAAATGATAAACATATTGAAACCATTTTAAGACAAATGTTGAAAAAAATAGAGGTGAAATCTTCAGGTGACTCCTCTTATTTACCAGGTGAAATTGTTGATAGAATCAAATTCGAAAATATCAATGAAAAACTTAAATCAGAAAATAAAACACCAGCAATTGGTGAAAGAGTTTTGATGGGTATTACAAAAGCATCTTTGCAAACGGAGTCATTCATTTCTGCTGCTTCATTTCAAGAAACAACTAGAGTTCTTACTGATGCAGCCATTAAAGGTAAAGTTGATCCATTAAATGGATTAAAAGAAAACGTTATTGTTGGAAGACTAGTTCCTGCAGGTACAGGAAATATAAAGAATAAGTGGAACAAAAAAGCAATTGAAGATGACAACAAATTCCTATCAGAGCAGGAAAAAATTGAAGCGTCAGAAAGCCAAGCAAATCAATAAAAAAAATACTCCAAAACTAAAGCTTTTAATTTGACAAAGAGCGATTATTAAGTATTTTGTCGATATTTTTGGTTGGAAGTAATACTAATTGAATGTATTAAACGCTGCCATAATTGACCTGTCAGTTATTTCATCAAAAATAAATATAATTTATATTTTTATGCCAACAATTAACCAATTATTAAAAAAAAAGAGAGTTAAACAAGTTAAAAGGAATAAAGTTCCTGCCTTGCAAAAACAACCTTTAAAAAGAGGTGTTTGTGTAAAGGTCTACACAACGACACCAAAAAAACCTAACTCAGCCTTAAGAAAAGTAGCAAGAGTAAGGTTATCAAATGGTTTTGAAGTAACAGCATATATTCCAGGGGAAGGTCATAACTTACAAGAGCATTCTGTAGTACTGATCAGAGGAGGAAGGGTAAAAGATTTACCAGGCGTAAGATATCATATATTGAGAGGGAATCTTGATACACAAGGCGTTGCCAATAGAAAAAAAAGAAGATCATTATATGGAACTAAAAAAGGTAAATAATTATGTCTAGAAAAAAATCTCAACCTAAAAAAGATGTTATTCCAGATCCAAAATTCAATTCGACAATTATTCCAAAATTAATCAATAATCTTATGTACGATGGAAAAAGAGGTATCGCATCAAAGATTGTTTATGATGCTATAGAAAAGATTAAAACTAAATTAAAAGATGAACCAATTAATATATTTAATGAAGCAATAAATAATATTAAACCTACAGTGGAAGTAAGATCAAGAAGAGTTGGTGGCGCAACCTACCAAGTCCCAGTTGAGGTAAAAAATAAAAGAGCTCAAGCATTAGCAATTAGATGGCTAATAGACTCTGCAAGAAAGAGAAAAGATAAACACATGTCAGACAAAATTTTTAGTGAGCTTATTGATGCGTATGAAAAAAAAGGTGCAGCTGTAAAAAAAAAAGAGGATGTGCATAAAATGGCTGAGTCAAATAAAGCTTTTGCACACTTTAGGTGGTAACTATAAATGTCTAGAACTCATAAACTTGATAGATATCGAAATATTGGAATTATGGCTCATATTGATGCTGGTAAAACTACCACAACTGAGAGAATTTTATACTACACTGGTAAAAGTCACAAGATTGGAGAAGTTCATGATGGAGCTGCAACTATGGATTGGATGGAGCAAGAGCAAGAGAGAGGTATTACAATTACTTCAGCTGCAACCACATGCTTTTGGCAAGATCATAGAATAAATATTATCGATACGCCTGGACACGTTGATTTTACCATTGAAGTAGAGAGGTCACTTAAAGTTCTAGATGGAGCAGTTGCTGTATTTGATGGGGTTGCGGGTGTTGAACCTCAATCAGAAACAGTTTGGAGACAAGCCGACAAATATAAAGTTCCTAGAATTTGTTTTGTAAATAAACTAGATCGAACTGGGGCAGATTTTTTTAGATGTGTTGACATGATCAAAGAAAGATTGGGCGCAAAACCTTTAGTAATTCAAGTCCCTATAGGAATAGAAGCTTCTTTATCAGGTGTGGTAGATCTAGTTAAAATGAAAGCTCAAGTTTGGAAAAATGAAGCTTTAGGGGCAGAGTGGGAGTATAAAGAAATACCAGATGATTTAAAAGAGATTTCTCAAAAATATAGAACAGAATTAGTTGAAGCAGCTGTAGAGCAAGATGAAAAGTTAATGGAGTCTTACTTAAACGGTGAGGAAATAAAGGAGGATGATTTAATCAGATGTATTAGAAAAGGAACTCTTAATTTTGATTTTGTTCCAGTGATGACTGGCTCTGCATTTAAAAATAAGGGTGTTCAACCTTTATTAGATGCTGTTGTAAATTATTTACCAAGTCCTCTAGATATAGGTTCAATTAAAGGAACTAAATTAGGAAATGAAGATGAAATTGAGATGAAATTTGAGGATAATTCACCCTTTTCAGCTCTAGCATTTAAAGTCGCGAATGACCCATTTGTGGGATCTTTAACTTTTATTAGAATATATTCTGGAACTGTTAAGACTGGAACTGCCGTTTTTAATTCATCAAAAGAAAAAGATGAAAGGGTTGGAAGAATGCTTCTTATGCATGCTAATTCAAGAGAGGACATTAAAGAGGCGAATGCCGGCGATATAGTAGCTTTAGCTGGTCTTAAAAATACAATTACTGGACACACTTTATGTAACAAAGAAAGCGCTGTTCTTTTAGAACCAATGGAATTTCCAGACCCAGTGATCGAAATTGCAGTAGAACCAAAAACTAAAGCTGACCAAGAAAAAATGGGTGAAGCTTTAGGAAGATTAGCAAAAGAAGATCCTTCTTTCAGAGTTACATCTGATGAAGAGTCTGGTCAAACAATAATAAAGGGGATGGGAGAGCTTC
>CACEWC010000020.1 GCA_902563075.1 uncultured Pelagibacteraceae bacterium | reverse complement strand
AAAGTGAAAACTCTGAAAAATATATTTCTATTTACTCATGTAATAAAGATGACAAAAAAGTATAATTTTTTTTTAAATAGTTTTGTGTAAAATATTATTATGAAAAAATATCTTTTAACAATAATTTTAAGTTTATTTATCAGCACGATTGCAATAGCGCGAAGCACAGGATGCAAAGAAGGAAATTGTGAAAACGGTTTTGGTAAATGGGTTTACACAGACAAAACTACCTATGAAGGTGAGTGGGTAGGTACTAAGAAAAACGGACAAGGAGTTGAAACTTGGCCTAACGGATATATCTACAAAGGCGAGTTTAAAAATAGCGAATGGAGTGGCGTAGGTGTTTTAACATTTCCTGATGGTTCAACGTATGAAGGTGAATGGGCAAAAGGTTTCATGAATGGCAAGGGAACTTTTACTTGGTCTGATGGCACTCAAAAAACAGGGATATGGAAAAATGGAAAGCTACAAGAATAAATGTCGAAAGAAAATTTTTTAAATAAAATAAAATATTTACCCGAGACTACAAAACAGTTTGGTGGCTTGGTGCTAATAATTCTAATAATATCATTTTCATTTTTTGTTCTTAACATAATGTTTGGTGGAGGCGATGAACTTGTTAGAAAAATGAAATTAGAAGAGGAGAGGATTGCTCAAGAAAAGAAATTAAGTAAATTAATTTCAAAATTACCCTCAGGAATACTGGTAACTTTTGATGGCACAGATCACTTCAGGTTAACAGACGAAGTTTATGAGCAAGTTTGTAAAGCAACAAAATTAATTCCACAACGTGCGATTATGGGAGCAAACTTTTTAAATTTTAGAGCACATGAAATTTACACAATTAATGGTAACAAAATAGATGAAACTTTTGTTAAGTGGGATGAGGAGAAAAATAAGTGTTTTGCAGGCTTTACAGTGAGTGGAAATAATGTTGGAGTTGACGAGTCAATTACTGTCAGTGGTGAAGCATTAAGTTTTCTAAGTACCGGAATAGATACAAGGGTTTATTATATTAAAAATTTTTAAGGGGAAAGTAACAATATTATGGATTTAATTTTATCCTAATTTCATATAACTTAATTGAAATTTATGTCTGAGCCAGTAATCAAATGTGAAAATGTGTACAAAATTTTTGGAGCAAATGCTCAGAAGATGCTTCAAGACTCAAATGGAAATGTTGATGCTAAAGTTTTTCAAGAAAATGGTTGCATTGTTGGAGTGAACAACGCTTCTTTTGAAGTTGCAAAAGGAGAAATGTTAGTTGTTATGGGTTTATCTGGCTCAGGTAAATCAACTTTATTAAGATGTATTTCAAGATTGACTGATGCAACAGGTGGTAAAATTTTCATAGAGGGCCAGGACTTATTACAATTAAATAATAAAGATCTGATAGATCTTAGAAGAAACAAAATGGGAATGGTTTTTCAAAGTTTTGCTTTACTTCCACACAAAACTGTTGTTGAGAACATTGCCTTTCCCCTTCAGGTAAAAGGGATCAAAACTGAGGACAGTATAAATAAAGCAATGGATATGGTTAAATTAGTTGGACTTGAGGGTAGAGAAAATTATTTTCCTAGAGAACTTTCAGGAGGTCAACAACAAAGAGTAGGTATAGCTAGATCTTTAGCAGTTGAGCCAGATATTTGGTTTTTAGATGAGCCTTTTTCAGCTTTGGATCCATTAATTAGAAAAGAGATGCAAGATGAGTTTTTAAGACTTCAAGATAAATTACAAAAAACAATTATGTTTATTACACATGATTTTGACGAGGCTTTAAAACTTGCTGACAGAATTGCAATTATGAAAGATGGAATAATTGAGCAGTTAGATACACCAGCTAATATTGTTTTAAATCCAGCCACTGAATATGTCAGAAAATTTACTGAAGAAGTACCGAGAGAAAAAGTTTTATTGATTAAGGATGTTATGGATATATCAAAAGATAATTTAGGTGATTTAAAAGTCTCTCAAAATGAAATCATAGAAAATGTTGCAGAAAAAATTCTTACACAGGAAAAAATAGTCGCCGTAGTTGATAACAAAAATGAAATTATAGGCTCTATCAATCCAACAAAAATAATCAATACAGTTTTTGGGGGAAGAAAAAATAATAATTAAATTATGGAATTTTTAAAAAAATATCCGAAAACTTTTCAGTGGTTATTTTTATTAATCGTATTCTTTGCTTTATGCTTTGCGATTGATGTTCCTGAAACATATAAATTTATTAGGGGTCAAGCAGAATTTGTTAAAGATCCAAATCAAAGTAGTTACGTTTTTTTAGGTAAAGAGGTAAGATATTACGCTTTCGATGTCTTTTGGAGATTGCCCCCATTACTTGGATGGTTACCCATCTGGATTAATGACTCATTATTTTTCTTAATGAACGAATGGATGCCAATTGAAGTTTGGAATGAAGATACCCAAGAATTTAAAAGTCGGCCTATAGTTTTACAAATTAGTAGAAATTTGACTGCCTTTATGACTTTTTTAATAGAATTAATAAGAGAGATTTTATTGGGGGGTCTTGAAACTATTGTTGCCTTCACCAGTTGGGATTGGATAGATAAAAACCCATGGGCTGAATTACCAGGATTACCTTGGACTATCGTTGCAGCAGGTGCAGCATTACTTTCTTATAAATTAAGTGGTAAAGGTCTAGCTTTGTTTGCAGGTTTAACCATGGTTTACATTTCTGTGTTTGGTCAATGGAAACCTTCCATGCAAACTCTTTCATTCATATTAGTCGCTGCTCCATTATCTTTTATTTTTGGACTTGGATTAGGAATAGCAGCTTTTAAGAGTAAACGTGTAGAAAAAGCTTTATATCCAATATTGCTAGTGATGCAAACGATGCCACAATATGCTGTATTGGTTCCTGCATTAGTTCTTTTTGGAGTAGGTGACCATGCTGCTGTGATTATTACTATGGTTGTAGCAATACCACCGATGATATTATTAACTCTTTTAGGTCTAAGAGCAGTGCCTCCAGAAGTTATTGAAGCTGGAAGGATGAGTGGATGTAATAATTTTCAATTAATGTTTAAAGTATTAATTCCAACTGCTAGAAGAGATATTTTAATCGGGGTTAACCAGGTCATCATGGTGTGTTTTTCAATGGCAGTTATCTCAGCTTTTATTGGAGCAAAAGGTTTAGGGTTTAATTTATTGTTAGCTCTAAACCAATTAAACATTGGACTAGCTTTAGAAGCGGGCTTATGTATCAGTTTAATTGCAATTCTTTTAGATAAAATGTCTTTAGCTTGGGCAAATAAACAAACAGATTATTTTGGTAATCTTACTTTCTATCAAAGAAACAAAAATCTTTTATTTTTTGGGGTTATATTTGTTGTTGGAATAATATTAGCTTACATTGGAACTTTTTTATTCAAAGATACTTTCAATTATTTATTTGAGATTCCACATAACAAAGGAATATCAACTGCTGATTTTTGGAACAAAGGAGTAGATTGGATTTTTGAGACTTTCTTTGTTTATATTAAAGCGTTTAATACGTGGTTGATACAAGATGTACTTCAGCCAATGAGAGCATTGTATTTAAGAATGCCTGCAATCGCTACGATAGTTTTAGTTGTTGGTGCAGGATATTTAATTGGTGGCTTACGTTCAGCATTGGTAGTTTGTGCTTTGACACTTTTTATTGCATTCAGCCCTTGGTGGGATAGAGCTTTAGTTACAGCATATATGGCAACTTTTGGAGTTGTTGTTTCTTGTATCATTGGATTTACAGTAGGAACTTTGTGTTTCCAAAACAAACATTCAGCAAACTTTATGCTGGGCGTTTGTGATATTTTTCAAACATTCCCATCTTTTGTATATTTAATTCCAGTAATGATGTTATTTGGTATAACAGATACTTCAGTACTAATCGCAGTTATAGTTTATGCAACGATACCTGCTACAAGATATACAATCGAGGGATTAAGAAGTGTTCCAGCTGGTCTTCATGATGCTGCAACGATGTCGGGTGTAAATAAATTTCAAAGATTGACTAAAATTGAATTTCCTTTGGCGTTTCCACATATGATGCTTGGTATAAATCAAACAATTGTTTTTGCTTTATTCATGGTAATTATCGGGGCATTTATTGGAACAGAAGATTTAGGTCAATATATATTAAAAGCATTATCAGATAAAAAAGGTGCTGGTATTGGATTAACACTTGGCATCTGTGTAGCTTTCATAGCTTTAATATTTGATAATTTGATTAGAGCCTATGTCGAAAAAAGAAAAAAACATTTAGGTATTGATTAATCTTATATTATTTATCCAAAAAAGTTTTTGAAGAGTCGTCCATAGCAGTTGCCCATGGCGTATGATGAATAGGAGCAACTGAGCCAGTTACAGGAGATGAAAAAGATTTATTTCTATATGTTGAAATATCTTCTACTTTATGATGTTCCCATTCTTTAAAGTGTTTTCTTATTAACTCAAAATCAATTTTTGGATAATCAGACATTTTATGAAGCTCTTTTGTATACTCAGTTTGAAAATCAATCATTTGATCAGGGTTCTCTAGCTTTTCTTCCATTGCAACCCATTTATTAATATCTTTTTCAACTTCATCATTACTAGGTATTTTGATTTTATTCATAATGACATCTCTTGCGTACCAAGCTTGGCAATCAAACATATTAAATGTATGGAATTGATCTTGCATACCAAGATATAAAAGTTTGTGATTATCTTGCCAAAGCACTCCTTTATATAATTTTGGTGGATAAAGTCTGTTTCTAGTTTTTAATTGTAAATTTTCCTCTAAAAATGGAAAATGATGAAGGTAACCAGTGCATAAAATTACAACGTCAGCCTCTTGTTCAGTGCCATCTTTAAAGATTGCTTTTTTTCCTGTTAATTTGTCAAGATAATGAACCTCTTTCATTCCATTAGGCCATTTGAATCCCATCGGGTTATGTCTATAACCAATGGTAACACTTTTAGCTCCGTATTTATTACACTGAAGAGCGATGTCTTCTGCCGAATAACTACTACCTAGTACTATTACATTTTTATCTCTAAACTCTTCTGCATCTCTAAAATCATGAGAATGCATTATTCTTCCAGGAAATGTATCCATTCCTTTGTATTCTGGAATAAAAGGAACAGAAAAATGACCAGTTGAAACAACAACAAAATCAAAATTATCTTTTAATACTTTATTGTTAACTTTATCTTGATAACTAAGTTCAAACTTGTCATTTTTAAAAATAGTATTTATAACTCTAGTGTTAAATTTAATCTTTTTCTTTAAATTTCCTTTACTTACTCTTCCAACAATATAGTTATATAAAACTTCTCTAGGTGGAAAGGACGGTATCGGCTTTCCAAAATGTTCATCAAAAGAATAATCAGCAAACTCTAAACATTCTTTTGGTCCATTTGACCAAAGATATCTATACATACTGTTAGGTACAGGGTCCCCGTATTGATCAGATCCTGTTCGCCAACTATAATTCCATAAGCCACCCCAATCGTCTTGCTTTTCAAAACAAACAACTTCAGGGATTTTTTCACCATTTTTTTCTGCTAGTTCAAAAGACCGTAACATTGATAGTCCACAAGGTCCTGCACCAATAATTGCTACTTTTGTCATTAATCTACTAAATTAAATAATTAATTCTGTATTTTACTAACAAAATGATGACAATTACAATAAAATAATTATTTGTTATGAAAAATATCTTAGTTATTGGTGGAGGTGCAATGGGCTCTGCATTTACAATCCCAAGTTTAGAAAATAAAAATAATGTTACAATTACTGAGCCTTATAGCAAAAGATTTATTAAAGATTTATCTTCTAAAAAAAAGTTTCATTCTGCTCTTAAGATAAAATTACCCAAACAATTAAAGTTTAGAAAATTTTCTAAAAATTTATTTAAAGAAAATTTTGATCTAATAGTAATAGCCTTAAGTCTTCCAGGTATAGACTTTATTGGCAAAGAATTAAAAGATTTAAGAGTTAAATCACCAATTTTGGTTTTGACTAAAGGATTAAAATATGAAAAAAAAAAGAATAAGATCTTAACAATTTCAGAACAGCTTCAGAAAAACTACAATCTAAAAAATATTTCAGTGCTAAAAGGACCTTGTTTGGCAAAAGAATTAGCCAGAAAAAATCAAACTAGTGTGATTATAGCAAATAAAAATATTAACATTGCAAAATCTATAGGAAGAAAAATTTCTACAAAATATTATTTAACAGAATACTCCCGGGATGTAGTAGGAGTAGAGGTCTGTTCAGCGATTAAAAATATATATTCAATGATCATCGGAGCTGGTCAAAGCCTTAACTCTTCATCTAATCTATTTCAAAAAGCAGTTCTTGAAATGAGATATTTAAATAGATATTTTAAAGGAAAAGATGAAACAATTCTTGGGCTCGCTGGAGTGGGTGACCTTTACGTTAGTGCTGCTGGCGGGAGAAATAGTAAAATGGGTGGTTTTTTAGGTAAAGGATTTACATTTAATACTGCAAAAAAAAGATATATGCCTAAAGAAACTGTTGAAGGTGCAGAACTCGCAAGAGAGATCACACCATTTATTTTAAAAAAAATTGATAAGAATAAAATTCCACTAATGATTAATTTACTTAAGACAATTAA
>CACEWC010000019.1 GCA_902563075.1 uncultured Pelagibacteraceae bacterium | reverse complement strand
GCATCAAAAGAAGAGAATTTATTTGGGGAGAAGCAGCTAAATTAATTGATTTTAACTTAATGGAAAAATCTATTCAAACTGTTAGCTTGGAGGAATTAATTGAAACTTATCCTAAAATATTAAAGGGTGAAATTTCTGGAAGAGTTTTAGTTGATTTAAATAAATAATGGACTGGGATAAACTTAAAATTTTTCATGCAGTTGCAGAAGCAGGAAGTTTTACTAATGCAACTATAAATTTAAATCTTAGTCAATCAGCAATAAGTAGACAAATTCAATCTTTGGAACAAGACTTAAAAGTTCAATTATTTGAGAGACACGCAAGAGGTCTTACGCTCACCGAAAATGGAGAGTATGTATTTAAGACTGCACACGAAGTTATAAGTAAACTCAAAGAAGTGGAAACTTCACTAGGAGATCAAAAAAATAAACCAACAGGAAAATTGACAATTACAACAGTTAGAAGTTTTGGAACTCATTGGTTAACACCTAGAATTGAGGAATTTATGCGGTTAAATCCCGAGGTTGAAATTGAGTTGATTTTTGAGGATAAGGAGCTGGACTTAAGTACAAGACAAGCAGATATTGGTATTTTTATGAGAAGACCTAAACAATTAAATTATATTCAAAAAAAGCTTATAGATCTAAAATATTATATTTATGGGTCTAACAAATATTTAGAAAAATATGGTATGCCAAAAACTGTGAGTGACTTAAATAAACACAAATTCATATCATTTGGCAAAGGAGCACCTTCTCCAGTTTATAATCCAGAGTGGGCATTAAAGTTAGGGATGCATGACGGAAAAAAAAGAAAACCTATAATGAAGGTAAATAGTGTTATGGGACTCTTACTAGCAGTAGAATCTGGAGTAGGTTTAGCGGCACTGCCTGAATATTTAGTAAGCAATTCGACCAATATTATTAAAGTTTTACCTAAATCCGAGGGACCAATCACAGAGGCACACTTCGTTTATCCACAATCTTTAAAAAACACAGCCAGAGTTCAAGCTTTTAGGAACTTTTTATTTAGCAAAATAGGCGACTGGAAGTCTTAGATAGCCTGCGACATCTTTGCGATTGATAATCATTCTCAATGAGAATAGTTCTCATTCTCAATTAAATCATGCGGAAGAATGGAGAAATAATGAGAAATATATCAATTTTTGCATTGATAGCATCTTTATTTACCTCATCAGTTGTGATGGCAAATGAGGTAAATGTTTTTAACGCAAGACATTATAAGGCTGACGCTGAACTTTATAACAAGTTTACAAATAAAACAGGAATTAAGGTTAACTTGATAAATGGTAAGGCAGGCGCACTTGAAAAAAGAATGATTGAAGAGGGTGTCGACTCTTCCGCAGACCTTTACATTACTGCTGACGCAGGAAGATGTGGAGTATTTAAATCAAAGGGAATGACTCAATCTGGTTTAACATCTGCAGCTATTAAAGCAGCAGTGCCAGCAAATTTTAGAACAAGCCATTGGACCGGAATCGCAAAAAGAGCAAGAATAGTTTATTATTCACCTGAAAGAGTTTCTGGAGCTGAGCTATCTGGTTTAACTTACGAAAGTCTAGCTGATCCAAAATGGAAAGGTAGACTAGTTATAAGAGCATCCAACAATATCTATAATAAATCACTTGTAGCTTCATTAGTTAAAAATAATGGAAAAAAAGCAACAGCAGAATGGGCGAAAGGAGTTGTGTCTAATATGGCTAGGACGCCTAAAGGAAATGATAGAGCACAAATAATGGCAGTTGCAGCTGGCGAAGCTGATATTGCCGTAGCCAACACTTACTATCTTGCATTAATGTTGTCTGGTAAAAAGGGTCCCGAACAACAAGAAGCTGCAAAAAAAGTTAAAGCTTTTTTTCCTAATCAAGGTGATAGAGGAACTCATATGAATATTAGTTGTGCAGCATTAGTAAAAAATGCTCCTAATAAAACTAATGCCATTAAACTTGTAGAGTTTTTATTAACACCAGAGTCTCAAGAACATTTTGTAAATAATACCTTTGAGTTTCCAATGATTAATAATGTCTCAGCAAATCCATTAGTGGTAAACAATATTGGTTTAGATTTTAAACAAGATCTTAAAACAAAAGTTTCTAGTTATGGAGCTAAACAAGCAGATGCGTTAGAAGTAATGACAGCTGCCGGCTGGAAGTAAAATGGTGAAAAATAAAAAGAAATTTATTTCGGATATTGATTTTAATAAATACTCTAAGGGATGCACTCCATGTTATTTGGAATGTAAAAAAATCGATAAAAGAATAAATGATAGAAAAATTTCAGAAATTAAAACTAAGGAGGTTCCGCATATCCTAAAAGTATTTGATTTTTGATTTTTTTCTGGGTGTCCACGCTTTTTTTAAAGTGTGGACACAAATACTTTCCATATTTATAAGGCGGAATATAAATTATGAGAATAAATTTTTGGTATATATCTTCTCTTTTCATTTCTATTTTTGTTATTATTCCAATTCTAACTGTATTTTTAAGTTTTTTTGAATCTACATCAAATTACTATGAAATTTTAAAAGATACTTTTTTATTTGAGTATATTTCTAACTCCATAATTTTATTGATAAGTGTTCTATTATTAACTTTTTTGATTGGAACTGGAACTGCATACTTGGTATCTTTTTATGAATTTCCATTAAGTAATTTTTTTAAATGGGCATTGATACTATCATTTGCAGTTCCTCCATATATTTATGCTTATTCATTAACAGCCTTTTTTGAAAATTACGGTACAGCATATTCTATTTTAAAAAACTTATTTGGAGATAAAAATTATAATTTATATATTCCAAAATTTGATGGAATGATCGGAGTCATACTATCTCTTTCTTTTTCATTATTTGCATACGTATATATTTTAGCTAGAGCTTCGTTTTTATATCAATCACAAAACTTCATTGACCTAGGTAAAAACTTGGGATTTACAAATTTTAAAACATTATATTCAATTATTCTTCCTGCAGCACGACCAGCAATAGTTGCTGGCTTATCTTTAGTTTCAATGGAAACACTAGCAGAATTTGGGGCAGTAGATTTTTTTTCAATAAATACACTAACTACAGGAATATATAATTCATGGATAACGTTTGATGACCTTGCTTTTGCAAATCAGTTATCATTCTTCTTATTATTGTTCATATTTGCCTTGTTTATATTAGAAAATTTATCAAGAAATAAGGCGAAATATCACTTTAATTCAAAAGGAGGCTTTAAACAAAAACAGAAGTTACAACTTAAGGGAACCAAATCAATAGCTGCTTTCCTTTTTTGTTTTCTTGTTTTCTTTTTAAGTTTTTTATTTCCTTTAAGTCAAATGTTGTATTGGACAATTAAATTTCCAGAAAATTTATTTGATTTACAAATTATTAATCTTTTGAGTAATACACTTTATTTAGTTATTTTATCAAGTTTTGTATTGATAATGTTTTCTTTAATCTCAAACTATGGAAATAGAGTTACAAAAAATAAAACTTTAAATATTTTATCAACTTTATCAATTTCGGGATATGCAATACCTGGTGTAATTTTAGCAGTCGCATTTATAACTTTCATAGCTTGGTTCGACGAGAGTGTTGTTAAAAATCTAGGATTATTTTCTATCAAGAAAATATTTATTGGCTCTATTTTAGGATTAGTACTCGTGTATTTTGTGAGATTTTATTCTTTGGCCTTTAATGGAATTAAATCTGGATATGAAAAAATTAATATCTCAGTCGACGAAAGTTCTTATTTACTAGGTTATTCAAAACGAAAAACATTTATGAATATTCATATACCCTTCTTGAGAAACTCTTTATTATTTGTTTTTATATTAATTTCTTTAGAGATTATAAGGGAATTACCTATTACTTTAATCTTGAGACCTTTTAATTTTGAGACTTTTGCAACTACAGCTTATATATCCGCATCCGAAGATTTATTAGAGGCTGCTGCCGTCCCATCATTATTTCTAATTTTAATTGCAACTTCTTTTATTATAGTTACATCTAAATATATATTAAGAGATAATAATGGGTAAAAATTTTTTTGAAATAAAGAATGTCGATTTTAATATTGATGGAAAAACTAAAGTTAAAAATGTTTCTTTTTCAATTGAGAATGAGGGTGATGTAATTTGCCTTTTAGGCCCATCTGGTATTGGAAAAACTACAATACTTAGAACGATCGCTGGCTTAGAAAGAATAAAAAAAGGTTCAATAGAATTAAATGGAAAAGTTCTTTCATCAGAAAAAATTAATATTGAACCTGAAAATAGAAATGTATCTCTCGCTTTTCAAGATAATAGTTTATTTCCACATTATGATGTTCAAAAAAATATTTTATTAGGATCAGAGAAAAATAAAGAAAAAAATGAAAAAAAAATTGATGTAAAAGAAATTATAGATTTGTTAGATATATCTCATATTCTAAACAAATACCCACATGAGATAAGTGCTGGTGAGGCACAACGAGCTTCGTTAGCAAGATCTTTAATGACTCAACCAGATTTATTATTGTTAGATGAGCCTTTATCAAATGTAGATCAAAGTTTTAAAGAAGAAATTCAAGTTAGACTAAAAAAAATTCTTAATAAATTAAAAATTTCAACAATAATTGTAACTCATGACTCTTATGAAGCATTTTATTTAGGATCAAAATGTGGAATTATTTTAAATCAGGAACTCAAACAATTTGATGATCCATATATTGTTTATCATTTACCAAACTCAATAGAGGTAGTTAATTTTTTAAATAGAGGCATCCTAATTCCTGCAGAGGTCACAAGTCCTAAAAGTTTAGAAAATAAAGACCTTGGAACAATTACGGGTAATTTTAATAAACCTTTTCCAATAGGATCAAAAGTAAAACTTTTGGTTCAACCAGAGGACTTGCATCATGATGACCAAAGTAATTTAAAGTTTGAAGTTGTAGATAGAAAGTTTAGGGGCACAAATTTTATCTACACTCTTAAAACACCAAGTGATTTATTAATTCCAGTTTTTGTTCACTCCCATCATATTCACCAACACGAGGAGAATGAAAAATTTGGCATAAAAAGACCAATTCATATTGATCATATTGTTTGCTTCTAATAAAAACTCTCTAAAATGAATAATAAATTTAGAGTTTTTTTAAAGGGTATTTTTGATGTTAGCCCACTGATGATTCCAGTTGTTCCATTTGGTTTAATTTTTGGAGTTCTTTCAATCGATATTGGATTTAGCCCAATAGAAACAATGGGAATGTCATTAATAGTCTTTGGTGGTGCTTCACAAATTGTTTTACTCCAATTATTTTCAGGAGGTGCCTCATCTTTAGTTATAATAAGTTCAGTTGGAGCAGTGAACTCAAGACATCTTTTGTATGGAGCTGTTGTTTCTGAGCATTTATCAGATTTAAAACTTGTTTGGAAAATTGTAATCTCATATTTTTTAGTTGATCAAGCTTTTGCAAGATCAAATGAGTATTTTAAAAAAAATAAAGATAATGATAAATATTTTCATTTATTTGGTGGTGGTATTACTTGTTGGGTTATTTGGCAGACAACCACTTTTTTAGGAATTGTTTTGGGATCTTTTATTCCTGAAAAACTAGGCTTAAGTTTTGCAGTACCTTTAACTTTTTTGGCATTATTGGTTAACGATTTTAGAAAATTAATAAATGTGATTGTGATAATTATTTCTGGGTTAGTGGCAACGTTTGGATTTAATTATGTTCCTTATAAAGCATATGTAATTGTTGCTGGAGTAACTGCTTTACTGACAGCAGCAATTTTAACTAAGTTGAATATAAAAAATGAGTAACTGGCTATTAATTATATACTGTGGTTTGATAACTTTTTTAACAAGGTTTTCAATGATAGCATTATTAAAGAAAGAAATGTTCAATGATAGAATAAGAGAAATTCTATCTTTTGTGCCTTCAGCAATTTTTCCTGCAATTATATTTCCTGCTATTTTTTTGGATAACTCTGGAGATTTCCAATTAGAAAACAATCCAAAAATAATGGCAGCAATAATTGCAATGTTAATTGGAATAATAAGTCAAAATATTATTGCGACAATTATCTCAGGGCTAGCTTCTTATTGGTTTTTAATTTTTATGGTATAAGAAATTATGAAAAAAATATTAATATCAATTTTCTTTTTATTTTCATTAAGTGCAAATGCAATGGAAAAAGAAACAACTTTTAAGAAAGAGTTGTTTGATAAAGCTCAATCAGATGGAAAAATTGTAGTAATCAGTTCTTGGATAAAATATTGCCCATCATGTGCTGGTCAAATGAAAATTCTTCAGAATGCAAAAAATAAAGGTGAATTATTAGACATTAAATTTGATAATATAGAATATTTTTCATTCGATGTGACTAAAAAGGAAATCTCTGATTTTTTTGATGTACAATATCAAACAACATTGATAATTTTTAAAGGTAATCAAGAAGTTTATAGAAGTATTGGTGAAACAACCGAAGATTTAATTTACGAAGCATTAAAAGCCTCAATTTAAATTAAGCACCTAAATTAATATTTTTTGCAACATTAAAATCAATTTCAGTGGGTTTTTTTAGTTTTAGATTGTTCATCAACTCAACATACTCATCTACACTATTAACCTGTAATCTTGGATTTTGTTTTTTTTCTTTACCAATAGTACTCACTTTCTCTCCTTTATAATCGTGAGCAGGATATAAAAAAGTTTCATCAGGAAGTTTTAATAGTTTATTAAAAATTGAGTTATATGCATCTTTCGAATCTCCATTTTGAAAATCAGTTCGACCTGTTCCATTTATCAGCAATGTGTCACCAGAAAAAAGATAATTATCCATCAAAAAACTATAACTATCTGAAGTATGACCTGGAGTATACATAGCTTTAATTTTTAAATTTTCTAAATTTATATATTCATCATCTTTTACTTTAATTTCAACAGCATCTGCTGGTGTATGATCACCCATTATTGTGGAGCATTTCGTAATGTCTTTTAATTTTGAAGCACCAGTTACATGATCAGCGTGTATATGTGTGTCAATTACTTTTACTAATCTTAAATCTAACTCTTTTAATAGAATTATGTAATTACTTACGTTTTCTAAAACTGGATCGATTATCAAAGCTTCTCTTCCTTTAGATGAGGCAATTAAGTATGTGTATGTG
>CACEWC010000018.1 GCA_902563075.1 uncultured Pelagibacteraceae bacterium | reverse complement strand
CATCCATATAATCCATCACAACTCTTTTAAATCTCTTATCGTTTAATAAAAATCCACAAGGCTCTATTATTTCTAATTTCGCCCCCAAACAGGCACAAGTTCTTATGATCGCAGCAGTATTTTGAGGGATATCAGGTTCAAATAGTGCAATTTTTGGCCCATCATTAATTAGATTATGTGTCATTCTATCAGTAGAAAAATAATACTTTTTTATTATATGTAATCATATATTAACTACCTAAATCAACATATAGAATTATAAGAACCTATAAACAGTGGAAAAGAGAACTAAAAGAAGAGATTTTTTATTTACAGCTACTTACGCGGTTGGAGCCGTTGGTGCAGGTGCAGTGATTTGGCCTATGATAGATCAAATGAACCCAGATGCTTCAGTAAAAGCGTTAGCAAGCACTGAAGTTGATGTGAGCGCAGTCAATCCAGGAAAAACCATAACTGTGTTATGGAGAGGAAAGCCAGTTTTTATAAGAAGAAGAACTCCAGAGGAAATAGCTGAAGCCAAATCTGTTAAGTTGGAAGATTTAAAGCATCCTGAAAAAGATGAAGATCGTGCAAAAAATCCAGAGTGGCTTGTTATGCTTGGAGTATGCACGCACTTAGGTTGTGTGCCTTTGGATCAAAAAGGTGATTACAATGGATGGTTCTGCCCATGTCATGGTTCTCATTACGATACTTCTGGAAGAATTAGAAAAGGTCCAGCTCCAACAAATATGGAAATTCCAGAATACAAATTTGTTGATGCTAACACAATTAAGATTGGATAATTTTTTATGAGCGAACACGAATACACACCAAAATCAAAAGTTGGAAAATGGTTTAACGACAGATTACCTCTTTTAACTTTGGCAAACCATTTAACCGATTATCCAACACCAAAAAATTTAAATTATTGGTGGACTTTTGGTGGAATTCTTACTTTTTGTTTGATTACTCAAATTGTAACCGGATTAGTTTTAGCAATGCATTATATTGCGCATGCTGATATGGCGTTCCAAAGTGTCGAACACATAATGAGAGATGTGAATTATGGATGGTTAATAAGATATATACATGCAAACGGAGCTTCAATGTTTTTCTTAGCAGTATACATTCATATATTTAGATCTTTATTTTATGGCTCTTATAAATCACCTAGAGAAGTTATATGGATTATCGGAATAATCATTTATCTGCTTATGATGGCAGCAGCTTTTCTAGGCTATGTTTTACCATGGGGACAAATGAGTTTTTGGGGAGCTACAGTTATTACAAATTTATTTAGTGCAATTCCATTGGTAGGTGAGGGAATAGTAACATGGTTATGGGGAGGATATTCAGTTGATAACCCAACATTGACAAGATTTTTCACTCTACATTACTTAATTCCTTTTTTAATTTTAGGTTTAGTTGTTTTACATATTTGGGCTCTTCATGTTCCTGGAAATAATAATCCAATTGGGATTGATATAAAAAAACCTTCAAAAGACACAGTTCCATTTCATCCTTACATAGTTATTAAGGATGGTTTTGCCTTGTTGATGTTTATGATTGTTTTTGCTTTTTTTGTTTTCTATACACCAAATATTTTAGGTCATGCAGACAATTATATTGAAGCAAATCCTCTTGTAACACCAGCTCATATTGTTCCTGAATGGTATCTGTTACCTTTCTATGCAATTCTGAGATCAGTTCCTGATAAACTTCTAGGCGTTATAGCAATGTTGTCTGCTATTCTAATATTAGCTGCACTTCCTTGGTTAGATACTTCAAAAATTAGATCCGCAGTCTTTAGACCTTTATACAAGCAGTTCTATTGGATCTTAGTGGCTGATGTTTTAATTTTAGGATATGTTGGAGCTATGCCAGCTGAGGGCCTTTATTTATTAATTGCTAGGATTGCAACAGCATATTACTTTCTTCATTTTTTAGTTGTACTGCCAGTTTTAGGATTTAAAGAGAGGACCACACCTGTTCCTTTAAGTATTACCGAACCAATTTTGGGTGGATCACCCAATCTTGCTGCGGTGAAAAAAAAGGATAGTTTTAAAGATCAGTGAAAAATTTTTTTAGAATATCGTTTTTAATAGCATTATTTTTTGGTTTTCAATTTAACTCAAATGCAGCTGAGAAGGTTGAATATTTAAAAACTGATTGGAGTTTTAAGGGTCCCTTCGGAAAGTTTGACAGAGCTTCACTTCAAAGAGGATATCAAGTTTATCAAGAAGTTTGTTCCTCATGTCATTCTATGAAATATCTAAGTTATAGAAATTTAGTGGAAGAGGGTGGGCCCGAATTTTCAGTGGAACAAGCAAAAGCCATTGCAGCATCTTTCGAGGTAAAAGATGGACCAAATGCAGATGGTGAAATGTTTATGAGACCAGGAAGGTTATCGGATAAATTTGTGATGCCTTACGAAAATGAAAAAGCTGCTCAAGCTGCAAACGGTGGAGCATACCCGCCCGATATGACTGTTCTAGTAAAAGCGAGAGGCGGTGGAGTTGATTATATATATTCACTCCTTCAAGGATATGAAGATCCACCAGCTGGAGTGACTTTAGATGATGGTGTTTACTATAATAAATACATGTATGGAAATAAGATTAAAATGTCTAATCAACTTTCTGATGGTTTAGTAGAATACTCAGATGGCACCAATGCTTCTGTAGAACAAATGGCAAAAGATGTTACAACTTTTTTAATGTGGACTGCAGAACCTCATTTAGAAACACGTCATAAAATGGGTTTTAAAGCAATAGTTTATTTAATTATATTAACAGTTTTAGTTTATTTTAGTATGAAGAGAATCTGGTCACGTATTGAAACGAAAATTTAAAACGTCACCGTCTTTAACAATATAGTCTTTACCTTCTAATCTCATTTTTCCATTTGTTTTAGAATTTACCCATCCATCATTTTCAACAAAATCATTATAAGAAATAGTCTCAGCTCTAATAAATCCTTTTTCAAAATCAGTATGTATTTCACCAGCAGCTTTTGGAGCTAAACAATTTTTCTGAATAGTCCAGGCTCTTGTTTCCTCAGGACCTGAGGTAAAAAAAGTGTCTAATTCTAAAATTTTATAACCTTTTTGAATCAACATATCCAAGCCAGTGTCCTTTAAACCAATCATTTCCATGTAGTTTTTTCTTTCTTCACTATCTAACTCATTAATTTGATTTTCAATATCAGCTGATACAATCAAAGTGTTTTCTAAACCAAATTTTTCTAAGAATGATTTAGTGTAACCGTTTCCATTTTGGACACTTTTCTCATCAACATTACAAACAAATATTTTGGGCTTCAAAGACAATAAACCACTTAAATTAAGTTGTTTTTTGGTAAATTCTGATTTTAAACTTGCTAAATCTTGATCATTATTAATCAAGTCTAAACAACTTTGAAGAATTTTAATTTGATCCTCATCAATATTTTTTTTGTTATTTTTCTCAAGTCTTTTTTGAATGGACTCTAAATCTGCAAGCTTCATTTCTGTCTCAATTATTTCAAGATCTCTAACAGGGTCAACTGTAGGATTTACATTTTGAATATCACTAGAGTCAAAACATCTAATCATATGTATTACAGCGTCTACTTCTCTGATATGAGACAAAAATTTATTTCCCAAACCTTCACCTTTAGATGCACCCTTTACAAGGCCAGCTATGTCAACAAAAGAAATAGTAGTAGGTATAATTTTTTTTGATTTAGAAATTTTGGCTAAATTTTCTAATCGATAATCAGGCACACTAACTACACCAATATTTGGATCAATTGTGCAGAATGGAAAGTTAGCTGCTTGAGCTTTATTTGAATTGGTTAATGCATTGAAGAGAGTAGATTTACCTACATTTGGCAAACCAACGATCCCACACTTGAAACTCATTACTTATTATTTACTGTACTAGAAAAAAGATCTAATTTTTTTTCAACAAGAAAAGAAATTGAGTCATTTATATGGTTTGATATTTTTTCAATTCCTAATGACTCATCCTCATCAAAATTTTGTAAAACATAATCTGCAACCTCGATGTTTCCTTTGGGTTTACCAATACCTATTCTAACTCTAGAATAATCTTTGCCGATAAACTTATCAATCGAGGCAATTCCATTGTGTCCTGCGCTTGATCCTCCGAACTTAGCTTTGATTTTTCCAAATTCCACATCTAGATCATCATGAAAAACTATTACATCTTGAGCATCAATTTTAAAATATTCAATAAGCTCTCTAATACAAATTCCTGAATTATTCATAAAGGTTAAAGGTTTGATGGCATAAACTTTAACATTTCCTATATTGCCAGTAGTTAACAGGCCTTTAAATTTTGGTTTTTGTTTTGATAAACTAAATTTTTTGTTTATTGCGTCTATAATTTTAAACCCAACATTATGTCGATTATTTTCGCTGTCTGGTGTTGGATTACCCAATCCTACAAATAAAAGCATGATCTATTGATTAATTTTCAATTTAGTTGATTATTTTTTTTCTTCAGGAGGTTTTTTATCAGCAGGTTTTTTATCATCACCCTCTTTTTTATCCCCTTTATCACCCTCAGGAGCAGCTTTATCCCCATCGGCCGCCGCTGCAGTTGCACCCTCTGCACCCTCTTCACCCTCTGCACCTTCAGCTTCAGCAGGTTTTTCAGGCTCTTTCATAACTGTTGGAGCTGCTAATGTTGCTATTACAAAATCTCTTCCTTGAATTGTTGGAACAACTTCTGGATCTAATTTAACTGAAGAGATTTTAAAACTCTCACCAATATCAATACCATCTAAATCTAACGTTAAATTATCAGGTATCTTTTCACTTGGACATTTTAATTCTACTTTTCTTCTCACAATGTTAAGTACTCCACCTTTTTTAAGACCTGGAGATTTTTCGTGATTAATAAAATTTACTGGAATTTCTATTTTTATTTTTACACCTGGTAGCACTCTTAAAAAATCTACATGAATTGGTTCATCAGTTAAAATATGATATTTTATTTCTCTTGGTAATACATTTTGATTACTACCATCTACCTTCAGAGTAATTATGTTTGAGAAAAAATTTTCTTTTTCAATAAAAGTTTTAAGTAATTTTTTAGAAATAGATATCTTTTGATTTTTATCTTTACCACCGTAGATAATAGCTGGAACATTTCCACTATTTCTTATAGCGTTTAACTGCCCTTTGGTAGAATTATCTCTAATGTTAGCTTCTATTGAATTCATAAAACAGAGTTTTTTAACTCATGTTTACAAATAATCAAGAAATTTATTTAAATAAATCTGATACAGATGTTGAATTTGAAATTCTCTTTATTGCTTCACCCATAAGACCTGATATCGGTAAAACCTCAATATTTTTAACATTTTTAGTTTTATGAACATTGTCTATCGTATCAGTTATAACTAAATTTTTAATTACTGAACTTTTAATTTTTTTAATTGCATCTCCACTTAAAACTCCATGAGTAATATAAACATACACATCTTTTGCACCACGAGATTTCAAAGCTTTTGCTGCATTAACAATTGTGCCACCTGAATCGATTATGTCATCAACTATAATACAGGTTTGACCTTTTACATCACCGATGACGTTCATAACTTGTGATTGTCCAGGTTTAGGTCTTCTTTTGTCAACAATAGCTAGTCCTACATTTAAAAGTTTTCCAAGTGCTCTAGCTCTCTCTGTTCCTCCTACATCAGGTGCGACACAAATAATTTTTTTACTTTTAATCTTCTTTCTAGCGTGCCTTGCAAATATTGGAGTAGAAAATAAGTTATCAACAGGAATGTCAAAGAAACCTTGAATTTGACCTGCGTGCAAATCTACAGTTACCACTCTATCAGCACCAGCTTTAGTAATTAAATTTGAAACAAGTTTTGCAGATATGGAAGTTCTTGGAACAACTTTTCTGTCTTGTCTTGCATATCCAAAATACGGTATTACCGCTGTTATATTTTTTGCTGATGACCTTTTTAGAGCATCAATACATAACAATAATTCCATTAAATTATCATTTGCTGGAGAAGAGATAGATTGAACAATAAAAATACTGTTTCCTCTTATATTTTCATTTATTTCAATATAAATTTCACCATCAGCAAATTTTCTAATACTTGAATTTACTAGTTTTGTTTTTAAGTATTTAGCAATGTTTTTACTTAAAACTTTATTGCTGTTTCCAGTTAATAGTTTCATTGAGGAACTCTAATTAATCATAATTAATGAAATATTTCTACCATAATCATCATGATTTAAATGCAAAGACCTTCTTGCACTAAAAAAATTATTTTTTTTGGGAAAAGTATCAATATTTATCGTCTCTATATTTGCAATTTTCATTAATTTGAGTTGTAATTTAACATATTTTGATAAATCAAAATAAATTAAGTTTTTCTTTTTTTTAAAAAAAACTTTATTTCTTTTATCTTTTGTTAGGAATTTTCTTTTAAAATCTTCTTTTACGTTATAGCTTTTTTGAGCAATACAAGGACCTATAACTGCAATCATATTCTTTTTTTCACAGCCCTTTTTAATCATGAAATTTATAACTTTTGAAATAATTCCTTTTAATGCACCTTTCCATCCAGCATGAATAGCAGCTACCATCTTTTTTTGTTTATCAAAAATTAATATTGGTGCACAATCAGCTGTAAGAATTCCAATTGGTAATCTTGGAATGTCAGTGATTACTGCATCTGCTTTCTTTTTTTTTAGGTAATTAGAATATTTATTGATAAAAACAAATTTATTACTATGTATTTGATGGAGTAAAAAAATATTTTTTGAATTTTTATCGATTTTCTTTTTTACAATTCTCAAATTTTTGATAACTTTTGTTTTGTAGTCGTTGGAGCCCGGTCCACAATTTAAACTTCTATAAATACCTTTCGAACATCCACCTATTTTATTAAAAAAACCATGACTGATCTCTTTAAATTTAGATAATTTTTTTGAAACTATCAATTAAACCCCAACTTATATTTATTGTGTTTGTTTTTAATAAACATTACCTTAAACAAATTTCCCATTTCTTTCTCATCTATTAATTTTTTTAATCTAAAATAAATATCTGCTTTTTTTGAAAAGTTTAGATTTTGAGATATTATTTCTGCTCTATTTTTTATTCCTAATTTTACTAAAAAGCTTCCTTGAGTTGTTATTAAGTCTTTTAAACCACCTAATTGATTGATTATTTTCTTAAATAAGAAAAAATTAATATTATGAGTAATATCTGAAGTACCGATATTTTTTAAAACACTATTATGTTTATGATTTGAAATCGATTTAAGAGTATTTTTCATCCTCTTTTCCATATAACCGTAATCTATCATTAGAAGACCGCCATCATTTTTTTTAACTATTCCAGCAACTT
>CACEWC010000017.1 GCA_902563075.1 uncultured Pelagibacteraceae bacterium | reverse complement strand
AACTGCAATTCCTCTTTTTTTTGCTGCTTCCAAATCTATATTTCCAAAACCAACTGCAAAATTTGAAATAATTTTTATTGTATCTGGTAACTTATCAATAGTCTCTTTATCCATCTTATCGGTTAAAGAGGATAGTATACCGTTACAACCTTGGCTCATCTCTATAACTTTTGATTGTGAGTATAACTCATCATTAGAATTGAATATTGGGTCAAATGTTTTTGAAGCCTTATCTTCACTTTCTTTGATTAATTTTCTTGTAATCAAAATTTTTTTCATAAAATATTTTTGTTAATTAAGATCAAATATCTTTCCTGGATTCATTATATTGTTTTGATCAATGCTTCTTTTAATTAATTTCATAACAGGAATGTTGTCTCCATGCTCTTTTAAAAGATATTCTTTTTTATGAAGGCCTACACCATGTTCTCCTGTAATCGTTCCTTTAAGTTCTAAAGCCTTTTTTATTAATAAATCGTTAAATTCTCTTATCTTTTTATACATTTCCTTTTTTGCAGGATCAAAAGGTAACAATACATGAAAATTTCCATCTCCTAAGTGGCCCACCATTGGAGCTCTAAGTCCAAACTTTTTTGCTTGTTCCTCTGCATAGTTTACACATTCTGTTATATTTGAGATAGGTAAACACACATCTGTTGAATAAACTCTTCCATTATTTATCAAAGCTTTTACAGAATAGTAAACATCCCATCTTGCTTGCCAGAGTTTGTTTCTTTCCTCTAAATCCTTTGCCCACTTAAAAGAGCTTCCAGCATTATCTTTAGATATTTCTTCTACTATTTTGATATTTTCATTGTTAGATAATTCGGATCCATGAAATTCAAAAAATAATGTCGGTGTTTCCTCAATATCTTTTAATTTTGAATAATTTATACTTATTCCCATTTGGTCTTTATTTAACATTTCAATTCTTGCGATTGGGACTCCATATTGAATAACTTGTTGCGCGGTTTGAACTGCTTTTTCTAAAGTTGGAAAATGACAAACAGCTGACATTATACTCTCTGGTATGGGAGAAAGTCTTAATTGGACTTCTGTTATAACTCCTAAAGTTCCTTCAGAACCAATAAATAAATTAGTTAGATTATAACCCGCTGAGGTTTTTTTAGTTCTTCCTCCTGTGTTGATAATATCTCCATTAGGCAAAACAACAGTCAGACCAGTAATTACAGTTTTCATAGTGCCATATTTAACCGCCATTGTTCCTGAAGCCGATGTGGAAGCCATACCTCCGATCGCTGCATTAGCACCTGGATCTATAGGAAAAAAGACACCGTCCTCTCTAAGATATTCATTTAATTGTTCTTTTGTAACACAAGCTTGCACTCGACAATCAAAGTCCTCAGCATTAACACTTAAAATTTTATTCATTTTTTCAAGGCTTAGGGTTATCCCTTTTTCATTACCAACCACATTACCCTCTAAAGAGGTACCTGTACCAAATGGCACGACAGGAATTTTATGCTCATTACATAATCTTAATATTTGTGAAACCTCTTGATTAGTTTCTGGGAATACTACAGCTTTTGATAAAATTGGATCATAAGTGTCTTCACCTCTGGCATAATTTGTTCTCGTGGATACAGAAGTTGAAAATCTTCCATTAAAAATTTTTTTTAGCTCGGCTTGTACTTGATCATTCATAAGAAGTGATATTAATAAATAATGCTAAAAAAATATACCTTATTTAGATAGCATTTTCTTTATATTTTCTAATGCTTGTGAAATATTATCTCTTGATGCAGCAAAACTAAATCTAACATAATTTTGGCAAGTTTCACCAAAAGCTGATCCAGGAACTATTGCTACCCCCGCTTCATGCATAGCCTTTCTTGCAAACTCTGCACCATTCATACCTGTACCGATTACTTTAGGAAATGCATAAAAAGCTCCTCCGGGTAGACTACATTCTACACCTGGTAAATCATTTAAACCTTTATAAATTAGGTCTCTTCTTTGAGTAAATTTTTCCATCATTGCATCAATTGAATCATCTGGTCCATCTAATGCTGCGATACCAGCAAATTGAGCTGCAGCATTAACACATGAAACACTATTAATTAATAATTTATTAACATGTTCAACTAAATGCTCTGGCCAAAAACTCCAACCAAGTCTCCACCCGGTCATTGAGTAAGCTTTGCTCCATCCCTCTAACACAATTAATCTTTCCCTCAACTCTGGATAATTAAAAAAAGTTGGCATTTCTTTCCCGTCAAAAATTTGTCTGCTATAAATTTCATCACTTAATATTGTTACATGAGGGTGCTTTTTCAGACCATCAGCTAAAACATCTACGTCTTTTTTTTCAACAAAGCTCCCTGTTGGATTATTAGGATTTATCAAAATTAGCAAACGAGTTTTATCTGTTATCATAGATAAAATTTTGTCTGGATCGAATTTCAAATCTTTATTTTCTGTTAAGTCATACGGGACTGAAGTTGAGCCTGTATAATTAATCATTGACTCATAAATTGGGAAAGCAGGTGTTGGGTGTATAATCTCTGCTCCAGGTTCACCAAAGCATTGAATAGCATAACTCATTGTTGGCTTACCACCTGGCATGATTAAAATTCTTTCAAAATTGATGTCAACATTGTAACGTTTTTTTATCCACCTCGTAACAGCTTGTCGACATTCAGGAATTCCATTCGACATTACATATCCGTGATGTCCATCATCAAGTGCTTTCTTGGCTGCCTCAACAACATGTTTTGGAGTTTTAAAGTCTGGCTGCCCCAATCCTAAATGGATCATTGGTTTTCCCTGAGCCTCTAATTTTTTCGCTTCTGCAAGAACTGTAAATGCAGACTCTGTTCCTAATCTTTCTAAACTTTTAGCTAATTTCATAATTTTTATTTTTAAACCTAATTTCTATAAATTAATTTTGAACTATTCAACTCTTTTAAATTTTTACAACCCATTAATACCATATTCCTATTTATCTCATCGTGCATGTTTTTTAATAAATGCTCTACACCTTGCTGTCCACCTGCGGCTAAAGAGAACAAGAATATTTTTCCAAAACTGCAGGCTTTTGCCCCAGCTGCTAAGGCTTTTAGGACGTGTGTCCCTCTCCTTACTCCACCGTCTAAGATTATTTCTAGCTTATCTCCAACTGCATCTGAAATTGCTTTAATTTGATCAAAGGGTGATCGAGATCCATCCAGCTGACGACCTCCATGATTTGAAATCATAATTGCAGTACAACCAATATCAATTGCTCTTTTTGCGTCATCAACACTCATGACTCCTTTTAATGCAAAAGGACCATTCCATTTTTTAACGCAGTACTCTGCATCTTTCCAATTCATTGAAGGATCATATTGCTCATTAATATATTCTATAACAGATTTAGCGATGTTAGTCCCTTTATCGGTCTTTGATGCCACATTAGCTAGTTTAAATTTTCCATGTGTTAAATAATTAAAAACCCAACTAGGATGTAATGCAAAACTCATTAAACTCTGCAAAGTCAATTTAGGTGGTGTTGTAAATCCGGTTCTATGATCTCTCTCTCTATTTCCTGCAACTAATGTATCAACAGTTAAACACATTCCATTAAATCCTGATCTTTTACATCTATCTATTAAATCATCTGTTATTGATTGATCCTTGTGCACATACAATTGGAACAATTTTGGGCCACCAGAAATATTTGAAATCTCTTCTATAGTATTGTTTGCCATTGTTGACATACTATAAAAAGTTCCAAATTTTTCAGCTGCTCTAGCTGAAGCTTTGTCTCCGTCATGGTGGTATAATCTTTGCATTGCACAAGGAGATAAAAAAATTGGCATATCAATTTTTTTTCCAAATATGGTGGTTGATAAATCTGGCTTACCAACACTTGACAGGATATTTGGAACTAAATCACATTGGTTAAAAGCTTCAGTGTTTCTTTTTAAGGTCGTCTCATCATCGGCACCGCCATCAATGTAATGAAAAATCGGTGAGGGAAGTTTTTTTTTTGCTAGATTTCTAAAATCATTAAAATTATAGCAATCTTTTAAAGCCACTATTTTCTGAATCTTAAATTACTTCTATTTAGATCACTAATCTTAGTGCACCCCATAAGTTTCATATCACGCACTAGTTCAGCTTTATATTTTTCTAGAGCTCTTTCGACACCTTCTTGACCTCCAGCTGCTAAAGCATAAAGATATAATCTTCCACCTGAACAAGCCTTAGCACCTAATGATAATGCTTTAAGCATATGAGTACCTCTATGAATTCCACCTTCACAAATGACATCTAATTTATCACCAACTGCATCAACAATTTCTGCAAGTTGATCAAAAGGCGCTCTAGATCCATCTAACTGTCTTCCACCATGATTTGATACCATTATACCTGTGCATCCTATGTCTACTGCTCTTTTTGCATCTTCAACACTCATAATTCCTTTGAGAGCGAAATGACCTCCCCATTTAGAACAAAGATTTTCAGCATCTTTCCAATTCATAGATTGATCCAGCATAGTTGAAAAATAATTTCCAATTGATGAGTTAACATCGGTACCTTCTTTCACAAAATCTTGTAAATGAGGTAATTCAAACTTACCTTTTGTTAGATAATTAATTCCCCACATCGGTTTAGTAGCAAAACTATATAAACTTGCTAAAGTTAACTTTGGTGGAGAAGTAAATCCTGTTCTTAAGTCTCTCTCTCTATTTCCTCCAGTAATAGTATCAACTGTTAAAGCCATCACATCAAAATTCGCTGCTTTAGCTCTTTCCAAACAAGAATCGTTTAAACCCCTATCCTTATGAAAATAAAACTGAAACATTTTAGGTGTATCAATCATTGAAGAAATTTCCTCAACACTAACTGTGGCTAGAGCAGAGACACCAAACATTGTATTAAATTTTTTTGCTGCTTTTCCAACTGCTCTTTCTCCATCGTAATGAAAAAGTCTCTGTAAAGCTGTTGGTGATAAATAAAAAGGTAAATCTAATTTTTTTCCAAATATCGTAGTAGACAAATCAACTTCTTCAACTCCTCTCAAAACATTAGGAACTAAATCCACATCATCGAATGCACTAGTATTTCTAGCATATGTAACTTCATCATCTGCTGCACCATCAATATAATGAAAGATTGGCGATGGTAACCTTTTTTGAGCTAATTTTCTAAAATCACTAAAGTTGTGACAATCTTTTAAATTCATGTTTTCTCTTAAAACTTTTTGAGGAAATTAAACATATAACTATTTGCCCCAGGATTTTTATCCCCTAAACTTGCATTAGATACATGATTATATGATACGGCAAAATTTGTTGTATCAGTGGTTTTGTAAGAAAGCTGTAATTCTGACTTGAATTCAAGAAGATGCCCAAGATCTTTTCCATCCCCTTCATGGTAAAGTCCGGGAGTAAAGCTTGGAGTAAAGAAAAATGGGCCCATGTTCATATTCCACTCAACACCTGTATAAATATAAGCAGCGGAATTGGCAGTTATGAAACCTCCAGTAATAGGTGAAATATTTCCTAAAAATGTATTTCTATTTAAATTTTCATTTTGGTGCTGGAAGCCAAGCAATGCCGCTTTTTGTTTGTGATCACTAAAATCAAAATTCCCAAGATATAAATTAAATTGATGATTGTTATCATCAATATCAGTATCTCCCAATAAATTTGAAGGCAAAGTCAAAATTAACAAAACTAAAAAAATTCTCTTTAAAATCATTTTACCTAACTAAGATTATTTTTTATTATAAAACCTTTTGATGATTATTGCACCACCCGCCAAGAATATCAAGATAGGCAATACCCATAAAAAATAGGTATTTCTGTTGAAAACTGGATCATACAATATCCATTCTCCATATTTCATTTTTAAAAAACTATATATTTGTTCCTCACTTAGACCTTCTTGGATTTTATTTTTAATAACTAACTTCAGACTTATCGCAAATTCTGAATCTGAATCATACACAGACTGGCCTTGACAAATTAAGCATCTTAAATTTTTTGCTATTTTATTTTCAGTTTTAATTTCATCTGCCTTTAAAAAATTAAAATTCAAAATTGTAGCTATAATCAAAAATATATGAATAAATTTCATCTAATTATTTTCTGAATTTCTAATAAATCCTCATTGTTTATTGGTCCAATAAATCTTTTTATAATTTTATTTTGATATACTAAAAAACTTTCTGGTACACCATAAGCTCCCCACTCAATTGATGCTGTACCATCTTTATCTGATACAATTATATCGTAAGGATTTCCCAGATCTTTCAAAAAACTTGAGGCATTTTTATAGTTATCTTTATAATTAAATCCTATTAATTCTATGCTGTCGTCTTTTTTTAATTTCATTAAAAATTCATGTTCCTCCTTACAGGGGATACACCATGATGCCCAAATATTCATAAAATAATAATCATTATCTTTAAAAATTTTTTCTGAGATGACAATTGAATCATTCTCAAAAGATTTTAACTCGAATGATGGAACTTCTTTTTTTAGATTGGTGTCCGGAGTATAAATGTTCGAATTTTTTAAACCTTTGAAAAAAATTACAAAAGTAATTAAAAAAATTAGGATTAAAATTAGTGAAATAAATTTAGATTTCATATCTTTTTTTAAAAAAACTTAAAAAGCCACCAAAACTTATTAATATTACTGAAATCCATATCCAAATCATAAAAGGTTTTACTTGATATCTAATATTGAAGTATTCCTGGTTCTGAACATAATTCATTGTCATAAATTTATCTGTGAGTAAGTTAGTTTTAATGTCAGCCTCACTCGTAATTATATTTGGTTGATTATATATTCTTAGCTCAGGATTCAGAATATCTAACGTCCCGTCCAAGTTTTGCACGTTAAATTTTCCTATAATTGCTTTAAAGTTTTTTTCATCTTCTTGCTCAATGTTTTCAAAATTAATTGTAAATTTTTCAGTCTTAAATGTTTCGCCGATTTTTAGATTGGTAACTACCTCATTAGAAAAAATATTGTTAAATAAAATACTTAAAATTAATAAACTAAAACCAAAATGAGCAATGTTCTGAGATAAATTTCTAAATCTTTTGGCAAAAAATTCTCTAAAAGTAGAAAAAAATAAAAAGAAAGCAGAAGTAACTAAAATTGTGTTAATCAAGAAATTTATATCAAATTGTTTAATTATTACTGCTGATAACAAAAAAGATATTATTAAAAATATGGTCATATAAAACTTATCTTTAAAATCTGATTTAACCCAATTAAGATTTGGTCCAATTGCCATAGCTATTAAAAATGGAATTAAGAAAGGTAATATAAGTTTGTTATAAAAAGGTGGGCCAACGGATATTTTATTTGCGGTTATAACTTCTAAAAATATTGGATAAATTGTCCCTATTAAAACTACTGATAAAAAGTACATCATAAACCAGTTATTTACTAAAATAGATGTCTCTTTGCTTAGCCAAAAAAAATTATTTTCTAATTTTTCTTTCTCTGAATGAAAAAAAATGAAAATAAAAATTGATAAAAAAATAAGCGTAAAAAGAAAAATTAAAATAAATAAACCTCTCTCTGGATCATTGGCAAATGTATGAACTGAATTTAAAATTCCAGATCTTACTAAAAAAGTACCACTCATACTCAAAGCAAAAGTTGCAATAGATAATATCATGGCCCATGAAGTTAATATTTTCTTCTTCTCCAAAACTAAAATACAGTGAAGTAAAGTTGTTAGTGCAAACCATGGCATTAATGATACATTTTCAACTGGATCCCAAAACCAAAAACCTCCCCAACCTAATTCATAATATGCCCAAATAGATCCAAGTAAAATTCCTAATGTAAGAAAAACCCAAGATGCTAAAACCCATTGTTTAATATGCTTTGCCCATTCTTTTGATACATATGACGTAACCATGGCAGCAAGAGCTGACGAGAAAATTATCGAAGAACCTACATAGCCTAAATATAAAATTGGTGGATGTATTGCTAAAGCAGGGTCTTGTAAAATTGGGTTCAAGCCTAAACCCTCATTTGGTGTTGGAAAAATATAATTAAATGGACTTGAAGTCTTAATCAAAAAAATAAAAAAACCTACAATTAGTATTTGTTGAAATAATAAGGTAAAAATTCTGTACTTTTTTGGCTGTTGATTAGATTTAATTAAAAAAATTGAAATAAACAAAGTTAATACCAGCAACCATAGCAATAAACTACCCTCATGATTACCCCAAGTTCCTGAGATTTTATAAAATAATGGTTTAGTTGTATGAGAGTGATTAAAAACAGTTTCGTTGCTAAAATCTGAGTTAATAAAAGAGATAATTAATCCAAAAAAAACTTATGATTACAAAGAAAAATTGAATAAATGTAAAAGTTATTATCTTTTTATCTAAGATTTCAGCATCTTTTAAATTTTTAACTGAAAAAAAATAATTAAAATTGAAAAAAGAAGTCCAAAACTTAATGAATAAGAACCTATTAAACTCGCCAAATTTATTTCTCCTCTAATGCTGCCTTAACTTCTGGCGGCATATAATTTTCATCATGTTTAGCCAAAATTTTTGTAGCTAAAAAAAAATTTTTATCTTTTAAATATCCCTCAGCAACAACACCTTTCTCCTCAGCAAAAAGATTTGGTACAACCCCAGAATAAACAACATTTATCTCGTTTTTAAAATCTGTAACAATAAATTTAATTTCTTTTGAAATCATAGTTATAGAGTCTTTTTTAACCATTCCACCTATTCTAATTTTCTTTTTACCAATTTCACTTAAAGTTTTAATTTCTGTTGGAGACTTAAAAAAAATAACGTTTTCCTCTAAAGACTTAACTAATAAAAAAACTGATAACGCTAAGGTTGTTATTATTAATAATATAAAAAAAAATCTTAATTTAACTTTTCGCCCATACATGTTTCAAAAGTTAAATGTTTGAAATATTTGACAAAATTTCTTTATTTATACTTTGAGATTTTGCAAAAGCTGCTCTCTCAGAATTTAAAGATCCAAATTTTGCTATAAATTTATTTTTTTCTTTTTTGTATTGAATTTTGATAACCAAAAAAAGTGTCAAAAAACTTACTAAAGTAAACGAAAATGCTGCCCAAACATACAGTCCATATCCATTCATAAAAAATAAATTTTCAATCATAATCTATCTAACCCTTTATTCTTAATTTTTATCAGTTC
>CACEWC010000016.1 GCA_902563075.1 uncultured Pelagibacteraceae bacterium | reverse complement strand
TAAAAATAGGATATAAGTTTGGTTTAGAGTTTTTAAACTCAAAATATGGAAGAAGCTACTTATCAAAAATTAGAAATAAGACAATATTTGCTGATCTTAAAATCCATGATATTCCAAATACTTGTGTTTCAACTGTTAAAGCAATAAAAGATTTAAATATTAATTACTTAACTATACATATAAGCTCTGGCCTAGAGGCGTTAAAAGCTTGTAAACAAATCTCTGGAAAAACAAAATTAATAGGAGTTACAACACTTACTTCTTTTAATAATAAATCTTTAAAAGAAATTGGTTACAGTAAAAATATTAAACAACTAGTAATACATCAGGCAAAATTAGCAAAAAAAGCTAACTTGGATGCTATTGTGTGCAGCGCTCATGAGGTTAAGTTAGTTAAAAAATTCTTTAAAAAAGAGGTAATCACACCTGGAATAAGATTTGAGAATAAAAAAGATGATCAGAAAAGAGTTATCACCCCAAAACAAGCATACAAGAATGGTAGTGATTGGCTTGTAATAGGAAGGCCTTTAACAAAAGGCAATGTAAGAAAAAATATTCAAAAATTAATTGATCATTTAAGTCAATGATCAAAGATTTAAAAATTTGTGGGATCTCAGATCCTAAAACTTTAAATTTTATTTTAAATCATCCTTTTCCACCAAAATTTGTTGGTTTCATTACAAATTATGAAGAAAGCAAAAGATATGTTGCATATGAAAATTTAAAAAATTTAGTAAACGTTGATAAAAAAGATACTAATTTTGTTTCAGTGCTTGTGAGTCCAACAAATGAAGTATTAGAGAAAATTAAAGATCTTAATTTTGATTATTACCAGCTTTATGATGTTGAACCTGCAAGAACTATTGAAATTAAGGAAAAATACAAAATTAAAATAATTTCAGCCCTAACAATTTCAAATAAAAAAGATGTAGATAAATATAAAGATTATTTGGAAATTTCGGAAATAATTCTTTTTGACTCAAAAGGTTATCATAGGTCTGAAAGTTTTGATCATAATCTATTAGAAGATGTGCCTAATGAAGTAAATAAAATGATTGCAGGAAATATCCAAATAGATGATATTGCTAATTTTAAAAATAAAAGCTTCATTATTGATTTGTCTGGATCGATTGAAAACAATGAAGGAAAGAAAGATATTAATAAAATTGATAGATTATTAAAATTATTTGCAAAAATATGAAACTTAAAAAAGGAATACCAGTTATAGACCAGGGAGATAAACTCGGATTTTGGGGTGGAAAATTTGGAGGAAATTTTGTTCCTGAAACATTGAAAAAACCTATAGAAGATTTGGAAGTTCTTTTCAATAAACTCAAAAAAGACAAAAATTTTATCAATGAAAGAGATAGATATTTTAAAAATTGGGTTGGGAGTCCAACACGTTTCATCAAATTAGAAAATTTAACAGAGCATGTAGGCGGGGCTCAAATTTGGTCTAAAGTTGTATCAGATGCAAATGGAGGCGCACATAAAATTTATAATGCTACTGTTCACTGTTTGCTCGCAAAACGCTCTGGAAAAAAAGTCATTTGTGGTGACACCGGTGCTGGGTATGCAGGTAAGATGTTAAGTATGGCAGCCAAAAAATTTGGTTTAAAATGTAAAATTTTCATGGGTTCAAAAGATATTCAAAGGCAACAACCAAATGTAAAAGCAATGAAAAAAAATGGGGCAGAGATCATTCCTGTTTATTCTGGAAGTCAAACTCTTGTGGATGCAGTGTCTGAGTGTATGCGTTTCTGGGTAGCTAACTGTGATAAAGTTGCTATGTGTGTTGGTAGTACAGTTGGTCCAGCTGTCTTTGTTCGTATCTGTGGATGGAGCACAAGTCAAATATCAAGGGAACTTAAAATTCAATTAGTTGATGAGTTTGGGTCAATTCCAAAAAAACTTAAGCTTTATAATTGTGTTGGAGGGGGAAGTTCTAGTTTTGGATTCTGGAACGAGTTTATGGATTATGATAAAAAGCAATGTGAATTTATTGGTGTAGAGGCTGGCGGACCTGCAAAGAGTGATAAACATGCAGCCCCACTTACCTATGGATCTAAAATAGGAATTCTTCACGGTGCAGCTCAATATGTTAATCAAAATAACGATGGTCAAATAGATGAAACAGAGTCGATTTCTGCTGGACTAGATTATCCTGGTATTTCACCACTTCATTGTTTTTTAAAAGATACAAAAAGAGCAAGATATACTGCTGCAAGTGATGAGGAAGCTTTAAGTGCTTATAAACTAGTTACAAAGTTTGAAAAATTAAGACCATCTTTAGAACCATGTCATGCTTTCTCTGTTGCGATAGCAGAGTCAAAAAAAATGAGTAAAGATACGGTCGTTGTCGTTAATAGTTGTGGAGATGCTTATAAGGACCGAGCGATTTTAGAGAAAAGATTGGGAAAAAAATATGTTTAATCCAATTAGATATGCTTTTAAAAAAGCAAAAAGTGAAAATAGACCTGCTCTATTAACCTATACTGTCGCTGGAGATAGTTCAAAAAAACAATCCTTGGAGATATTGAAATCAATCTCAAAAAAAGTTGATATATTGGAAATTGGTGTTCCTCACAACACTCCAGTTGCAGATGGAAGTCAAATTCAAACAAGCTCGTATAGAGCTATCAAAAATGGAGTAAAAGTAAATGATATTTTTAAAATTGTAAAAGATTTTAAAAAATTTGATAAAAATAAACCAATTATATTGATGGGGTACTATAATATGATCTTTCAATATGGTGAAAATCAATTTTTAAGAAAATGTAAAATTTCTGGAGTAAATGGATTAATAGTCGTAGATTTGCCTTGGCCAGAGAATAAGAAATTTTCAAATAAGTGTAAAAAAAATTCAATATTTTTTATTCAACTGTTATCACCAACCACAACTAAAAGTAGGTTAAAAAAAATAATTAAAGACTCTCATGAAATGATTTATTTTATATCTATGCTTTCTACTACCGGAGGAAAGCTTAAGGTTTCCTCTAAACAAATATTGTCTAACTATTATAGAATAAAAAAAATCAACACAAAAAAAAATGTTGTGATTGGTTTTGGCATTACTGAAAAAACCATAAAATCCCTCAGAAAAGCTGATGGTTTAGTAGTAGGAAGTGCTATTTGTAAGGAAATAACAAATTCATTAAAAAAAAGACAAAATCCGGTCACAAATGTTTATAATGTCGTTAGTAGATTAAAAAATAAAATTAAATGAATTGGATAACAAAAATAATTAAAGCTAGTGAAAAAATTAAAACTGCTTTTCATAAAAGAGCTACAAAAGAAGATGTTGCTAATAGTGATTGGACTAGCTGCTGCAAAGGACCAATTTTAAAAAAAGATTTAGAAGAAAATCTCTGGGTGTGCCCTGATTGTAATAAACACCACAGAATAAATCCAAAACAACGATTTGATATTTTTTTTGGTAAAAATAATTATGAAATTTTTAAAACACCAATTCCAAAGGATGATCCACTAGACTGGACAGACTCTAAATCTTACAAAGATAGATTAAAAAGTGCTAGGAAAAAAACAGGACTAGATTGTGGTATGATGGTTGTTTCTGGCTCAATAAATAATATTAAAATTACTGCAGTTGCATCGGATTTTGAATTTTTAGGTGCTTCAATGGCAGCTGCAGAAGGTGAAGCATTTTTATATGCTATTCAACACGCTATTGAAAACAAAACTCCTTTTATTTGTTTTAGTTCTGGAGGAGGAATGAGAATGATGGAAAGTTTGATCTCATTGTCCCAAATGACAAGGACGACTATGGCTATTAATGAACTTAAAAAAAATAATCTTCCTTACCTGGTTTGTTTAACCGATCCAACAGCTGGTGGAATCACAGCTTCTTACGCGATGTTGGGAGATTTACATATTGCAGAGTCTGATCATGCCTTAATAGCTTTTGCAGGAGCTCGTGTAATCGAAGGAACGGTTAAAGAAAGTTTGCCTGAAAATTTTCAAAAAAGCTCATATGTGCAAAAAACTGGTTTTGTCGACTTAATTCTCGATAGAAAAGATCTTCAAGAAAAATTTGGGATTTTAATTTCAATTCTATTGAATAAAAAACCTGTTATAAGCACTGAAGAAAATGAAACTTCAGAAGATAGTCAGTCACTTACAAAAGCTGCATCCTAAAGAAATAGATTTAAGTTTAGAGCGTATAAAAATTCTTTGTGAAAAATTAGGTAATCCCCAAGAAAAAATAAAAGCAATATCAGTGGTAGGAACAAATGGTAAGCAATCTACCATTAATGCCATTTTTTCGATTCTCAAAGAAGCAAAAGTAAAATGCAATGTTTATACGAGCCCTCACATTCAAAAAATCAATGAGAGGTTTGTTTTTAATAACAATATGCTTAATGATGATGAATTAATTGATCTTTTTGAAGAAGTTGAAAAAATAAATGATCAAAATCCCCTAACTTTTTTTGAGGCTTTGTCCGCTTGTTATTTCTATAAGGCTGCTCAATATCCCAATAATATTAATTTAATAGAGGCAGGGTTGTTTCATAGGTTTGACGCAACTAATATTCTAAAAAATAATTTGGCAAGTATTGTATGCTCTATTAGTAAAGATCATCTTGATTGGTTACCAAAGGATCAACAAACTATTGAAAAAATTGTATTTGAAAAAACATCCTCTCTTTTAAATTCTAATATAATTGTATCCAAACAAAACTCGGTTAAAACAACTGAAAGTATCAAAAAATCAATTTCACAAAACTTATCTAATAAATTGTTCTTTAATGAAGACTATAGCTATTCTAATGGAGAAAATGGTTTTTTTTATTATGAAGATAAATTTGGTGGCTTAAAACTACCGTTGCCAAATATTCTTGGACAATTTCAGTTAGAAAATATTTCAACAGCAATAGCAACAATAAGACAGTTAAATTTAGAAGTTAAAGATGATGATATAAAAAATGCAATTACCAAAATTGAGAGTATTGGCAGATTACAAGAAATTAAGTTTGGAAAAATTAAAGATTTAATCAAAAATAACCGATTATTGTTAGATGGAAGTCACAATGAAGATGGCGCTAGAGTTTTAAATGAATATCTTCAAACCTTAGATTGTAATAAGCATTTTATTATAGGAATGATGTCTAATAAAAATCATGAAGAATATATTAGCCACTTTAAAGATATATCGTCTCTAACCACTGTTGATATCCCTAATCAGCAAAACGCTATCAGTGGTAAAAAATTAAAAGAAAAATTTCAAAATGTTTTTAATGCTAAATACGAGGACAATATTGAGAAAGCAATTAAGTCCTTAACACTTAAAGAAAATGATATGTTAATAATTACAGGATCTTTGTATTTGGCTGGCGAAATATTAAAATTAAATTAGATATTTTTTTCTAAAAACTCTTTCATATGACTTTCTGGTACGCCACCAACCTTTCTATCAACCTCAACACCTTTTTTATAGATTATCACTGTTGGAACACCTCTTATCCCTGCAGCACTTCCAGTATTAATACCACCATCCTCTATATCAGCATAATAAAAACCAGCCTTGTCTTTATACTCAACAGCAAGCTTGTCCATAATTGGTTTTAAGGACTTACAAGGCCCGCACCATGCTGCACTAAACTGGATTACCGAAACGTCTTCACTTTTGATTTTGTTTTCAAAATCTTCATCTTTAAAATCTATAAGCATAAATCCTTTCTATTAATTTGTTAATTAAAGTCAACTAGGCAATTTCATATTTCTTTTCAATAGACATAATAAAATCATTTATTTCGTCTAGTTTATTTAATTCATTTTTATCATCTCTTTTATCTGCTTGATCTCTCAAATAGTCAATTTCATTGTATGCCATATTAACAGTTTGCCATTTTTCTTTGTTCTTACTTAATATACGTCTAGCAATTTCACTTTTAATATTTTTATATAAATCGGGTGGTAAAATTTGAGGGGCCTCTTGATAAATTATTTTTTGACCAAACCAGCTACATCTCTTATCTGTAAATTTATCTAGCATTCTCAACTTATCTTCCCAAGATGAACTATGCCAGGTTTTAAAAAGAGCAGTATCTTTATTAGGAATAAATTTTTCATACAAAGTCTCCTCAGGTAACAAATCTTCCTGGGTTTTAGTTTGCTCCTTTTCCTCTGCTGCCTCTCTATTAATAATTTGTATATTTTTACAAAAATTTTCATTATTTCTGACCATCTGTGCTCTTTTTTTTATTGTTTCTAAATCTAGGTCTGAATAGGGTTTTTGTTTTAAGGCAAACTCTTTATCTAAAATTACTGGAGCTTTATTAGTTTTTAAAACTCTTGTAGCCTTAGGACTATATTTTTTTAATATATCTCTTAATTGATTTACTGATAAATCTAATAATGGTTCTGGGTCTCTTCTTAAATCCCAAACATATCCCCACGATACGTAAGAAGGATGAAAACAATGATTTGGATGTAGTGTGCTAGTGAGATACATCATATTTCTACCCTTCACATTTTCAAAAATAGAATATATGCCTTCATTTTTTAAAAACGTTTCTACGCTTGATTTAGTTGATGTTTTTAAAAATGTTTCCCAATTTTCTTTATGTTTATCTTTAATAATTCTAAGAACCTTTAATGAGTTTTGCGCATCAACGTAGGCAGTATGGCTTGCTGAAGTGTCAAAACCCTGCATTTTTGATAAGGATTCTAATGCTAAGCTTGGGTTTCCCGCCTCAGTTAATTCTGTTTTTAAAGTTTCAGAATTTAAGGTTTGAGCTGCCCTGGCTATGTGTAAACCATCATGTTCACTATTAGGCGATGAGTGAGTAGCGTATGGATAGCGATTGCCCTTAAAAAAATTGAAATGAAACATCCTTCGATCAAAATTTAAATTTGACCACCCCATAAACATTGCCGGGGCACATTTAGAGAAAAAATTTTCAACAGCACCTAAGAAATCATAATGTGAATAATTGCCTTTAGTTAATAAATCAATACTAGTTGAATTTACAAGTAAAGCCTTTGCACTTGGCACCTCACCCTCTGGCATTCGCCCTCTTATATTTAACTTTCCAATTTCTTTTAAATCTTTATCAACTACAACAGCCCCAACTTCAATTATGGATCCCCATATTGTTGAATTCGTGGTCTCGGTATCGTAAATTACAATTTTATCCATTTTTTATTAAACTAAATTATTCATTTCATTAAACTTTTTTAATCTACCTAAAAACAAATTTTGATATGTAATTAGTTCGGGCCCTTGAATCTTAAACTCTTGAAACAAATTATCAACTGTGCAAACTAGAATAACACATGCATTAATGTTTGAATCGTAAACAACATTATGAGCTAAAGAGTAAGCCGCAGTTTGTAAAAACCAAGAATCTATGTACTCAGCTTTTTTTGGTTTGTTGGACTGCTTAAAATCAATTATTGTTTCTTTTCCCTCATAAACACCCACACAGTCTGCTGTGCCTGCATATCTCTCAGGATAATGCATAGTGCACTCCACACCATATATTTCCTCTAATCTATTTGTTAAACCCTTATCAATAATTTCTTTTGCCATTTTTTTATATTGTTCATTGTCTTCAAAGAAACTCAAATTTTCTCTGCCTAAAAGAAAAGACTCTAAATAGCTGTGCATTTGAGAACCCCTGCTACTTGCTGCCTTTGTTATAGCTTCAGCTTCTTTCTGACCGGTTCTCTCTCTCCAGTTTGCTAAAGCTGCTTTATCTTCCTCGGATTTAGTTGCATCAAGTATTGAAGTTACACTCGGTAACTTTGCTTCTCCTAATACGTATCTTCTAATTCCATCTTCTGTTGCTCTTGAACTTGTAGGATAGTCATATTTTTTGTTCCAACGCATGTGATTGCTTATAATCGGTATTATCTGAAAAAAGAAATTATTTTTTGACTTGTTTATTTCTTTCAACAAAACTCTCGACGTTCTCTGTTAGAACGGCTTTTTCAACTTGCTCGGGATCTTTTATATTTTCTAAAGTTCTAGTAATTGATCTTGCATCTTTTCCAAAACTATCAACAACTGTCATAGCCTCTTCAAGTTTTTTTCTTAATTTATAAATATTATCAAAATGACTAGAAAATCTCGTACTTATAGTTTTTAAATGATCATAAATCTCTGTTGCGTGTTTTGAAATTTTAAGAGACTGAAAGCCCATGTGTAAAGACTGTAAATAAGCTGAAAGAGTATTTGGGCCACAAATTACTATTTTGTATTTTTTCATTAATTCTTGAGTTAATAGCTCTTTACTACTTGGGTCTTGATACTCAGTTAATTCTTTATAAAGACTTTCTGTAGGAGCGTATACTATTGCAAAATTTGAAGTTTTAGGTGGAACAATATATTTTTCCATAACACTTTTTGCTTTAGCCTTAAATGCACTTGCTAATTTTGTTCTAGCATCAGCAACTGACTTCTTGTCATCTGCCTCGTGCGCATCTGTAATTGCCCTAAATTTTTCTACTGGAAAATGAGAGTCTACCGGAACCAAAACATCTCCTTGAAGCTTGATTGCAAATTCTACGTTTTCACTTGTATCTTCTTTCATTTTGACATTTGTCATATATTGAGACGCAGGTAATAAATCTTTAATTAGAGCATCCAAAGAATACTCAGCTAGAGTTCCATATTTTTTGACCCCTGCTAAAATTTTAGTAATTCCCTCTTGACTTTGATTTAAGAGCTTTACTTGTTCATTAAAATTACCAACCTTCTCATCAACTTTCGTAAGTGCCTCGGTCATATCCTTTGTAACCCCAGTTGATAAAGAGTTAAATGAGGTAGACATCGAACTTAAAGATGTATTGATTGTAGAGTTTAAGCTGTCTTTTAATCTAATAATTTCAGCATTCAAATTTGTTATTTCATTAGTCTCATCAGCTCTGTTCTCTTTCTTAGACTTAATATTTAAATACAAAATAGCCAAGATTGCTCCAAACATTAAAATTAAAATTATTAATAAAATTGTGTCCATGATTCGTTACTTGTATTATAAAGGATTTTTATGGAATTATATCTTATTTTGAAAATTATTTTTGGAATAGGGATTCTAATAGCTGCTTATGCAATAATAAGAAATTTAGATATCATCAAAATTATTCTAATATACTTTAAAGATAAATTACTTAGAAAGTAATTTAACAAAGTTTTTTAAACCCTTTTTTTTACTATTTTTTTTTGAAGTAAAAATACAAGCTTGGGATTTTAAGATTTCTCCATCTTTCAATATACGTAGGTTATTAGCTCTAAGAGTCTCACCTGTAGATGTTATGTCTGTAATTAATTCAGCTGAACCAGTAAAAGGATATGCCTCAGTTGCTCCAAGACTATCAATCAATTTAAATTGAGTAACACCTTTAGAAAATAAAAAATCTCTAGTCAAATTCGGATATTTGGTTGCAACTCTTAATCTTTTTTTCTTTTTATCTCTAAATTCAAATGCAATTTCTTCTAAGTCAGCTATTGTT
>CACEWC010000015.1 GCA_902563075.1 uncultured Pelagibacteraceae bacterium | reverse complement strand
TTGATACATAAAATCTAAATATATGACTGCTTTAAAAAAACAACATAAAGAAGAGTTGAAATCTAAATATATAAATAGAGAGCTTTCTTGGTTAAAATTCAACGATAGAGTACTTTTAGAGGCGCAAAATATCGAAAATCCTCTTTATGAAAGAGTAAAGTTTTTATCAATTGCTGGGTCTAATCTAGATGAATTTTTTATGGTCCGTGTAGCTGGGTTATATAGTCAAATAAAACAAGAAGTTGACTCACTAAGCTCTGATGGTTTGACACCTGAAGAGCAAATGGATGAGGTAGTGCTTGAAACTAAGAATCTATTAAAAAAACAGAACAAAATTTTTATTCAACTGATTATGGAATTAAAAAAAAATAATATCAATTTAGTTAAACCAGTTAATTTAAATACTAAGGATAAAAAAAAACTTTTAGAAATATTTAAAGAAGAGATTTACCCTTTATTAACACCATCAGCAATTGATCCTGCACATCCATTTCCATTTATAATCAATCAAGGAAGAGCAATTGTAATGAAGTTAAGAAAAAAAAATAAAAAAAGGATTTTAAACTCAATAATAGTAATACCAAAAGCATTATCTAGATTTATTGAAATTGAGTCTTCAAAAAATCATAAGAAATTTGTGATTCTAGATGATGTAATAAGTTTTTTTGCTAATGAAATTTTTCCAGATCATGATTTAGAAAAGAAAATGATTTTTAGAGTAATAAGAGACAGCGATGTAGAGATTCAAGAGGAAGCAGAAGATTTGGTTAGATCTTTTGAATTGGCTTTTAAAAAGACGTAGAACGGGTGATATTGTTCGTTTAGAGGTTCTTGAAAATAGTGATAACGAATTGATAAGATTTATAACTAATAAATTAGATATAAATCCTGACTATATTTATGATGTTGCTGGCCTTGTTGGAATTCAAGATATAGATCAAATATGTAAAGTAAAAAATCCAAAATTAAGATTTAAACATTTTACACCTAGAGAAGTTGAAAGATTAAAAGAATATAATGATAATTTTTTTGAAACTATTAAAAAGAAAGATTTAGTTGTTCATCATCCTTTTGAAACATTTGACTCAGTAATTGAATTTTTAAACCAAGCAGCAAATGATAAAAAAGTTATAGCTATAAAACAAACTCTATATAGAACAACTCTAGACTCACCTATTGTTAAAGCTTTAATAACAGCTGCAGAAAACGGAAAAACAGTTACCGCTTTAATTGAAATTAAAGCTAGATTTGATGAGGAAGCTAATATTCAACTATCAAGAAGTTTAGAAAAAGTAGGTGTTCAAATTGTTTATGGTTTTGCTAAATATAAAACTCATGCAAAATCATCATTAGTTTTAAGAAGAGAACAGGGTAAAATACAAACTTATTTTCATTTAGGAACTGGCAATTATCATCCAGTAAATGCTAAAATTTATACTGATTTGTCTTTATTTAGTTGTGATAAGAAAATGGCATCTGATGTTGAAAAGTTTTTCAATTATGTAACAGGATACGCAAAACCAAAAAATTTAAATAAAATTTCTATTTCGCCAGTAAATATGAGGCAAACCTTAAATGAAAATATTGATGCTGAAATTAAAAATTCTAAAAATGGAAAATTTGCAGCTATTTGGGCAAAAATGAACTCTTTAGTAGATCCAGAAATTATTGATAAATTTTATGAAGCTTCGAATGCTGGTGTAAAAATTCATTTATTTGTAAGGGGTGTTTGTTGTTTAAGACCAGGAGTAAAAGATAGATCAGAAAACATATTTGTAAAAAGTATCATAGGAAGATTTTTAGAGCATTCTAGAATTTACTGCTTTAGTAATGGTACAAAAAAAATGCCTAATAGAAATGCAAAAGTATATATTTCGTCAGCTGATTTAATGCCGAGAAATTTAAATCGAAGGGTAGAACTTCTAGTCCCAATTGAAAATGAGACTGTTCATGAACAGATCTTAGATCAAATAATGTTGGCAAATTATCTTGATACTAATCAGAGCTGGGAACTTGAAGCTGATGGTAATTATAAAAAAATTAAATATAGTAAGAGCGATTCCTTTTCAGCTCATGAATATTTTATGAATAATCCGAGCTTATCTGGAAGAGGTAAAGCTAAACTAAGAATGCAGCCTAAACAACTGCACTTAAGATTGATTAAAAGTGGAAGTAATTAAAAGTAAAAATAGTTTAAAATTAAATCAGGCAAAATTAGCTATAATAGACATTGGATCAAACTCTATAAGAATGCTAATTTATGAAGATTTCAGTTCTTCTCGTGTGCCTTTTTTTAATGAAAAAGCAGTTTGTGAACTTGGAAAAAATTTAGATAAATCCAAAAAACTTCACAGATCTGGTACCGAATATGCTTTAAAAGTTTTAAAAAGATTCTCTGAAATTTTAAATGTTTCAAAAATCACAAATCTTAAAATCATTGCAACAGCAGTTTTAAGAGAAGCGACTGATACAAAACCATTTATTAATGAAGTTGAAAAACTTTTTAAAACTAAGATTAATATATTATCTGGTGAAGAAGAAGCTGAATGCTCAGCTGAGGGAGTAAAAATAGGCTTTGAAAATGTCAATGGATTAGTTGCTGATCTTGGAGGTGGAAGTTTAGAATTAGCTCGAGTTGAAAATAATATAGTTACTAATAAAACCTCATTACCTATTGGAGTTTTAAGATTATTAAATAATCCTATAGTTAAAAAAAGAAATTTAGCAAAATATATCAAAAAATTATTAAGAGAAGAAAAATGGCTTTCAAAAAAGAAATTTAATAATCTATATTTAGTTGGAGGTACCTGGCGAGCATTATTTAAATTACATCTTTTTCAAAATAATCATCCGGTACATATAATTCATCAATATAGTATTGATAACAATGTTTTATCTAAGTTTGTTGAAAAAATTTCATCTTTTAATAAATCTAAACTTAAAACAGTTGAGTATATTTCAAAATCTAGAACAGCGTATTTACCTTATAGTTGCATTATACTTGATGAAATTATGAGAGTTACAAATCCAAGAAATATAATTTGTTCTATAAGCGGTTTACGTGAAGGTTCTTTATCAATTGACTATTTTAAAGATGTAAAAGAATCAGAAATTTTTCATAAAGCACTTGAGAATATTGCAAAAAAAAGAGGTGATCTAGGATCGAACTATAAAAAATATTATGATTTTATTCAGCCAGTTTTTGAAGGCAATGAACATTTTAATAAGAAATTATTATATCTGGCATGTGTATTAAGTCATATGGATTGGGGATTAGGAGCATTTCAAAAAGCTGAATTGGTATTTCAAGAAACAATAAATACTCCTTTACTTAGATTGACTCATAAAGAAAGAATACAATTAGCTTTGTCATGTTATTGGCGGTACTGTAGTATCAAGTATAATCCAAAGATGGAGTATCTAACTTTTTTAAATAATAATGAAATTTTTTCAAGCAAACAAGTTGGAGCAGCATTGAGATTTTCACAATCATTGACCTCGATATCTACGATATTTCTTGAAGAGTTTAAATTGTATAAAAGAGGTAATGCTGTATTTTTAAAAATTCCATCACAACATCAAGAAATAATCTCAAAACAAGTTACTAAAAGATTTAAAGCTCTTGCTAGAGAATTATTTTTAGAACCAAGAGTAATTTACTCAAATAATTCAAGATAAATTAAATTTAATTCTATTTTTAATTGAGTGATATTTTTTTGTAACATTATTTTAATTTAAATTCATTTAACTTTAACAATAAGTAAATAATTTTGTAATTTAGTTTATGTATAAAGCACCATCAAAGTTTAAATATTCATTATTTCTTCCCCTGTTTAAATTTTGTTGATTAACTACTTTCTTCCTTCTCTTAAATGAGAAGGGAGAAAGACGATTTGGAATTAATTATTTATAGATGCAGGAGACTGCTCTGCATTTTTCTTAGCAAGCTTTTTTGCTTTTTTTTCTGCAACCTTTTTTTCTAGACCAGCAATTTTAATATTAAGGCTTGATAATTTTTTTTCTTTTGCTGTAATTTTATTTTTAAGTTTGTCTATTGATTTTAATATCTTTGTTTTTTTCTTTTCATTTTTTTTTAGTTTTTTTCTCATTACTGCCTCCGAATTATTTAATATTTGATTTAATCATATAATCCTTAAATAAAAAAGATATTTTGATACAACCTTTAGTTTATAGTTTTTTAAGAACTGTTATTAAATAAAAAAACATTGCTATATGAGAACTATTATTGAATTTTTGATTTAATATTAATTTAAATATCTCTCTTTGATTAAAAAGATGAATTCTAATACCCTGTTCTGGTTTCGAAATTTTAATTAAGTCTTCTGTGTAATAACCAGTAATTTTAGTAGTTAGTCTTCCAGGTTCATTATAAAAAGTTATTATTTTACTCAATTTTGATCTTGATCTATATCCTGTTTCTTCTCTTAATTCCTTATATGCTGATTGGAGAGTTGTTTCCTTTTTTTCCACTATGCCAGAAGGAAACTCGTAGTTAATTTTATTAATTGGAACTCTTTTTTGGGAAACTACTACATATTTGTCTTTAATCTTAGGTATTACTAATGAAAGATTAGAAGTTTTAAGATAATGATAAAACTCTTTTTTTTTAAATTTTTTGTTAATTAAACTTATTCGATTGGTAAGTTTTATATTTTTCAATTTTTTTCTAAAAATAACTTTTTAACAATAAGTACAGCAATTAACATTCCAATAAGCTCAGCTAAAATATAATAAGGAGTATTTAAATAACTAATACCAGTAAAAGATTCTGTAAATGTTCTGGCAATAGCAACCGCAGGATTTGCAAAAGAAGTTGAAGAAGTAAACCAATAACCAGCAGTAATATAAAGAGCAACACTAGCAGCAACAGCAATTTTGCCTGACTTCATAGACCCAAAAATTATAATTATAAGCCCTAATGTTGCTATTACCTCAGATGTGAATATGTAAATCCCATCTCTTGACTTGGTAGATAATTCATAAATCTCATGTTCAAAAAAGAAATTAGCTAAACCAACACCAATTAAGCAACCAACCAATTGAGCAATGATATAGTAGGGTAATAGTTTTTTTTTTAATTTACCCGTTATTGCCATTGCTATACTTACAAATGGATTAAAGTGAGCTCCTGATACATCAGCAAATACTGTAATAAGCACAAATAAACCTGCACCTGTTGCTATTGTGTTTGCAATTAACATTACCGCAACGTCATTGGTTAAGTTTTCAGCCATTAAACCTGAACCAACAATAATCATTACCAAAAAACAACTGCCTAATAATTCAGCAAGAAAATAGCGGCTTTTATTTTTCATAAAGCAGTTCCTTTATTCTTTTATGAATATTATTGTAAACTTTTTCTATTATTTCATCTTTTTTATTTAAGTCGTTTGTTTCATTAAGTAATTTAACAGGATCCACTATGTCCCAATGAATTATCTGATCTTTATTTGGCCAAATAGGACAGACTTCGTTATTGGCATTATTACAAACTGTAATCACATAATCCATTTTAATTTGACTATCAACGAATGTATTAAAATTTTTAGATCTATAATTTGAAAGATCATAATGTTTTGATAATAAATAATTCTTCACATCTTCATTAATTTTTCCTGTTGGATTACTCCCAGCACTAAAACCTTTATACATATCGTCATACTCGTTATTTATTATACTTTCAGCAATAATACTTCTTGCTGAATTACCTGTGCAAACAAACAATATATTCTTCATTTAAAAAATAATCTTATAAATTCCAATAACAAATAATGGAATTTGTAATCCAAAGTTAGTGAGTATCGCTTTATCTTTGCTAATAAATCCAGCGATAGTCCATCCAACAACTCCTAATCCATGAAAATATATATTCAAAGGATATATATTTAAATTTGTAAGAAGTATTCCTACTAAAACTAAGAATGTACTAATCCACTTTAGATATTTTTTTATAAACATGAAACTCTCCATTAGTTTTTATTATTTTATTTATGTTAAGAATTTATTACAGTTTGAAGGAAAAATAATCTTATTTGTTGTCTTCCCAATCAAATCTTGGAAAAGAATCAAAAATTTTAAAGATACCACTAGACCATTGATCACAGACCTTAGAATATTCGGTATCATTAATATTTAGGCATTTTTGTGAAGCGATTTTATATTCATCTTTTTTATAGACAGCAAAATCAATAGGAGGGCCTACGGTTAAATCACTTTTTAAAGTTGAGTCCATTGAGATTAGAGCACAACGTGATGCATCACCAATGGATACGCTTGGTTTTATAACTCTATCTAAAATAGGTTTGCCGTATTTTACTTCACCAATAACCAAATAAGGTTTGCTGTCAGCTGGTTTTATATAATTTCCTTGCGAGTATACTAAGTATAATTCTAAAGGTTGACCTTTGATTTGACCACCAACTAGAAATGTAGATCCCAATAAAACTGTATCAGTATTTATTCCTTTAGGTGATGAATGTTCAATATTTAAAGATCCTATATATGATGCAATTTGATCAAAGTCTTTACATGTATTTAAATTCATTATTCCGCTGTCGTCTTTAAGATCTTTTTCAATAGATTTATATACTGCTTGAGATGTACCTAAGTTTCCAGAAGTAACTATAATGACACTCCTATCACCAACGTCATGAACAAACATTTTTGAGTAAATATTAACATTATCTAGTCCAGCATTTGTTCTAGAGTCTGAGGCGAAAACAATTCCGTCTTGAGCTTTAATTCCAACACAGTAAGTCATTTGAACTATTAATAATTAATAATTAAGTAACATATAATTAAATTCAAGCATAGCTGATATAACTAGATCGCAATTGATTGTTTAAGCTTATTATTAAAAAATCCTCAAATGAGCAGTAAACTTTGGAATAATTATAATGCTACTAAAGCGTATGATGGTTATTTTACTAGTGAGAATAAACTAAGAAAACATGCAGTTATAATCTCAAATATTTTAGAAAGATATGGAAAAGATAAACTTCAAGAAATTGAAAAAAATTGTCAAAGCACAATAAGCGCCAGAGGTATTAATTTTAGAGTTTATGCTGCTAATAACAGGGCGGAGGAAAAGAAATGGCCATTAGATATTATTCCAAGGATAATTCCAAAATCACAATGGAATAAGGTAACCAAAGGTCTAAAGCAAAGAGTAAAAGCTTTAAATTTATTTATAGATGATGTTTATAATCAAAAGAAAATTTTTAAAGACAATATTATACCTAGAGAAATTATTTTTAATTCACCCTATTATGTTAAGGAATGTGAGGGATTTTCACCAAAATATAAATCTTGGGCGAATATATCTGGGGTAGATTTAATCAGAAATAAGAGCGGGGAATATTTAGTTCTTGAGGACAATCTTAGAGTTCCTTCAGGTGTTTCTTATATGCTTGAAAATAGAATGGTAATGAGAGATGTCTTTCCTGAACTTTTTACAAGGTATAAAGTTGCATCTATACACCAATATACTAATAAACTTTTTAATTGTATGAACGAGTGTATACCGAAAAAAACTGCTAACCCGCACATGGTTGTATTAACTCCTGGAATTTATAATTCTGCGTATTTTGAACATTCTTTTTTAGCTGAACAAATGGGTGTTGCATTGGTAGAAGGAAAAGATCTTATTGTTGAAAATGATAATGTTTATATGAAAACAGTAAAAGGTCCTTTAAAAGTTGATTGTATATACAGAAGACTAGACGATAATTTTTTAGATCCTAAAGCTTTTAACAAAGACTCACTTATAGGTGTTCCAGGATTATTTAAGTGTTGGTTAAAAAAGAATGTAGGTATTATCAATGCAATAGGCACAGGTGTTGCTGATGATAAGGTAGTTTATTCTTATGTGAATAAAATGATTGTTTATTATTTGGGAGAACAACCCATATTAAATCAGGTTGAAACTTATTTATGTCATAATGAAAATCAAAAAAAGTATGTTTTAGAAAACTTATCAAAACTAGTAGTCAAACCAGCCAATGCTTCCGGTGGATATGGAATAATGATAGGTCCGAAGGCTTCTTTAAAAGAGAGAACAGAAGTAGCTGAGAAAATTAAAAAAAATCCAAGAGAATATATCGCTCAACCTTTGGAAACACTGTCTACAGCTCCAACTATTACTGAAAAAAATATAGAGCCAAGACATTTGGATTTAAGACCATTCATTTTAAGCGGGAAAACAAACTATGTAACAACTGGTGGCCTAACTAGAGTTGCGCTTAGAAAAGGAAGTACAATTGTAAATAGTTCTCAAGGTGGAGGATCGAAAGATACCTTAATAGTAGAATAAATTAATATTTAATATTAATTTTAAGTTAAAAATTTTCGAAGCAATACACTATTAAAAAATATTGGTTATATATTTATGTATAAAAAAACCAACTAATAAAAAACCTAATCCAGTACCATAAATTAGGAAGAAATTCATATTAAATGATTTCGCAAAAAAGAACGGTAAAAAAAATAAATAACTTACAGGTACCGCAACCAGTATGCTCTTAGTAAAAAGAACTGTTTTTTCTATATCATTATGCTCATAGTAGGAAAAAGCTATAGCTATAAGTGATACAAGAGGCAAGGCGATAATAAAACCTGCAAGCTTTGGATTTTGCCCTGAAAGCCAGCTGGCGAAAGCTATAATTATGGCTGCGAGTATGATCTTTAAAGTAAAAAATATCATTAATAATTCAAATTTATTTGGTTGTGCATTTTTTGCATAAACCAAAAAATTCAAGATTATATTTACTATATTTCATACCAGCTTTATCTTTAAAATTTGATAGATATTTTGAGAGACTAGAATTATTAATCTCTGTTACTTTTTCACAACTTTCACATATAGAAAAAGCAGTAGCTTTTGACACCTGACAACTTGAATTTTGACATGCAATAAAAGCGTTTCTACTTTCAATTTTATGAATTTTTCCAATTTCAACTAACTTATCTAATGCTCTATAAACTTGAAGAGGAGCTTTAATTCCTTTTTTTTGAACATTGAAAAGAATTGAATAGGCTTTCATTGGTTCAGGTGATTTATCAATTATATCAAAAATAATTTGCTGATTTTTTGAAAGAGTATGCATTTTGTTTAGTTTACCGATTCCTCATTAATTTTTCAATTTAATCGACTGTTTAATGTTTAATAATGATAAAATAAATAACAATAAAGATGCTGCTATAATTGAAGGTCCAGATGCAGTATTAAATTCTAGTGAAGAAAATAATCCTAAAATTACTGACAACAAACCACCTATAATTGAATACATTACCATTTTCTGAGGGCTTGAAGAGATATTTCTAGCCATCGCAGCTGGTATGATCAACATTCCTGTAATTAATAATAAACCAACCATCTTTATTGAAATAGCAATAATCGCTGCCATCAGAATAGTAAAAATAGCTTTTGCACGATCAGGATTTAAACCTTCTGCTTCAGCCAATTCATAATTAACCGTTGATGCAAACAAAGGTTTCCAAATTAATTTTAGGACTAAGAGGATTAATGCTCCTCCAATCCATATTATTAATAGATCATCAACTGTAACAGCTAATATATCTCCAAATAATAATCCCATAATATCAAATCTGATAAATGATAAAAAACCAATGACCACAAGACCTATTGCGAGTGATGAGTGAGCTAAAAGACCAAGCAAAGCATCACCTGGAAGATTAGTTCTTTTTTGAAGTTGTATTAAAGTTAAAGCTATTAAGGACGAAATTATAAATACTGAAAATGCTATATTAAATTCCATTGAGTAAGCTAGTGTTACTCCAAGTAATGCAGAATGGGCTAAAGTATCTCCAAAATAGGATAATCTTCTCCAAACAACGAAACATCCAAGAGGTCCAGTAACTATGGCAACTCCAATACCTGCTATTAAAGCTCTTATAAAAAAATCATCTAGCATTTAATTTTTCTTTATTTCACCTTCACTTGTATGAACATGATCATGTCTATGCTCATATCTAGATAAAATTTGAGAAGCCTGTTCACCAAACAAAGCTTTGTATTCATTATTTTTCGCTACATCCATTGGCGATCCAGAACAACAGACATGACCATTCAAACAAACAACATGATCTGTTGCACTCATTACGGTATGTAAGTCGTGAGATATTAATAAAATACCACAATTTAATTCATCAGAAATTTTTTTAATTAATTCGTATAAAGCAATTTCACCAGTAAAATCTACACCTTGAACTGGTTCATCGAGTACTAATAACTCAGGTTTCTTTGAAATGGCTCTTGCAAGTAACACTCTTTGAAACTCTCCACCAGACAAATCACCTAAATTTTTATCTTTTAGATGAATAACACCAGTTAAAGACAAGGCCTCATCAATTAATTCATTACTAATACTTTCTGTTAATACCATGAAATCGTTTACTCTTAGTGGTAGTGTCCAATCAATTGAGATTTTTTGCGGTACGTATCCAACTTTACTAGTGTATTTTTCTACGGAACCATCAATCTTTTTATAAATACCTAGTGCAATCTTAGCCGTTGTGCTTTTACCTGATCCATTAGGACCAATTAGAGTAACTATTTTTCCTTTTTCAACTTGTAGTGATACTCCTTTAACAAGCCATTTATTATTTAAACTAAAACCAGCCCCATTTAACTTCACAAGTATATTCTGATTTGAGCTCATATTATTCCTTGACTTATAAATGTTATATTATTACATAGTGTTATATTATAACATTTAAATTATACAACATATGAAAAACATAAAAAAATTACCATTTATCTTAACAATATTATCATTCTTAACTATTTTTGTACCTGCAAATGCAGAAATTAAAGTAGTTACATCAATTAAACCAATACATTCACTAGCTAGTTATTTAATGGATGGGGTGGCAAAACCAGATTTAATAGTGGACGGTTATGCTTCTCCTCATGGATTTGCACTTAAGCCAACTCATGCGAAAATGTTGCAAGAAGCTGATTTAGTATTTTGGGTTGGTGAAGACTTAGAAAATTTTTTAGAAAAACCATTAAAATCGATTGCCAAAAAAGCTGAAAAAATTGAATTAATGGAAATTAAAGGGTTAACAAAACTTAAATTTAGAGAGAGAAATATTTTCGAGGAACACGACCATGGTCATAAAGAAGATGATCACGATGATCATGCAAAGAAAGAGGACGATCATGATGATCACGATCATGACAAAAAAGAGAAAGAACATGGTCATGATGAGCACGGACATGACGATGAGCATAAAGAAGATGGTCACGATGAGCATGGTCATGAAGGACATGCACATGGTGAACATGATCCACATATTTGGTTAGATCCAATGAATGCAAAAGTAATTTTAAGTGAAATGGCAGAGCATTTAATTGAGAATGACTCAAAAAATGAGGCTAAATATAAGGCAAATTTAAAAAAAGCTCATAAAGATTTAGATAAGCTTACTAAAAAAGTAAAATCTGAATTAAATAAAGATTTTAAATCGATAGTTTTTCATGATGCTTATCAATACTTTGAAAAAAGATTTGATATTAATGTTTTAGGTGCTTTTACAGTTAATACAGACGTAATGCCTGGTGCTGAGCAATTAGCAGAAATTAGAGAAGTAATTGAGCATGACAAAGTAAGTTGTATTTTCTCAGAGCCTCAATTTAATCCTGATATCATTAAAGCTGTAGCAAAAGATACTAATGTTGCAACAGGGGTTATCGATCCATTAGGAGCAACACTTAACCCTGGCAAAGATTTATACTTCGATTTAATTGGTAATATGTCTAAATCTTTTAAAGGTTGTTAAATAAAAATTGATCTTTAACCATTAATAATATCTAATATTGGGATGAGTACAGTTTCCCTCACATTGGATGAAATTTTTGATTTAGCTAAAAAGACTTTACTAGCTAATGGCTGTGATGATGAAACAGCATCTATTCTCTCTGATTTAATAAGAAATGCTGAAAGAGATGGATCTTTATCTCATGGTTTGTTTAGGTTGCCTGCATATGTGAGTGGTTTAAAAAGCGGAAAAATTAATGGTAAAGGAAAACCTGAAGTAAAAAAAATTTCAGCATCAGTAATAAAAGTTCAAGGGAATAATTGTTTAGCCCCTGTAGTTTTAAATAAAGGATTACCTGAATTAGCAAAAGCTGCAAAAGAAAATGGAGTGGCCGTACTCGCTATAAATAATTCTCATCATATGGCTGCGATGTGGCCGGAGACTGAAAAATTAGCAGAGGAAGGTTTAGTTGCCTTTGCTTGCACATCCTACAAGCCTGCTGTAGCACCCGCTGGAGCTATCAAACCATTGTTTGGAACAAATCCAATTTCTTTTGCCTGGCCACGACCAGGAAAAACTCCTGTAGTTTACGATATGGCAACTGCATCAATGGCAATGGGTGAAGTTCAAGTTGCTAAAAGAGAAGGGCATAAAGTTCCACTTGGAACTGGTTTAACTAAGGATGGTAAAGAAACAACTGACCCAGGAGCAATAGCGGATGGAGGTGTATTACTTCCTTTTGGGGGATATAAAGGTTCTGCTATAGCAATGATGGTAGAATTAATGGCTGGTGCATTAGTTGGTGATAATTTTAGTTTTGAGACAGCTGCAAAAGATAATAATGACGATGGACCTCCTAGCGGTGGAGAATTTATTCTCGCAATCTCACCTGATAAAACTTCAGGAACCAATTGGCAGAAACATGCTGATGAATTTTTTAACAAAATGAAATCCTTTGAAGGAGTTAGACTTCCAGGAGAGAGAAGACATAAAAATAGATTAGATAAGGGCCCTCGTCATATTAATGAAGAGCTGGTTAATAAAATAAAATCTTTAAGCTAAAGTAATTTCTATTGGGGTATGGTCTGAAGGTTTTTCACGGCCCCTTGGATCTTTATTAATATTAATACTTTTAACTTGGTCTATTAAAGAATTTGAAACTAAAAAATGATCTATTCTCATTCCATTGTTTTTTTGCCATGCACCTCTCATGTAATCCCAAAAAGTATATCCTTCTTTAGTTTCATTAAAATGTCTATAAACATCATTAAATCCTAGATTAATCATTTCTCTTAATTTTTTTCTTATTTCTAATCTAAATAGAGCATCATCTTCAAAGCTTTTTGGATTATAGACATCCTCAGCTGCAGGAATAATGTTAAAATCACCACCAAGAATTATATTTTGATTTTTTTTAGTTAAAGCTTTTAATTTTTTAATTAAATCATCGAGCCATTTTTTTTTGTAATCGTATTTTTCAGTATCAACAGGATTACCATTTGGCGTATAAATATTGATTAATTGAATATTTTTCTTTTTGTGTTCAAGTTCAGCTGAGATTATTCTTGATTGTTTTAACTTATCTTTGATTAAGTCTGTTTTGATATTTTTTAATTTTCCTTTTGAAATAATAGCAACACCATTGTAACTTTTTTGACCAAATACATGACTTTCATAGTCCATTGAGGAAAAATCATCATAGGGAAAGTTTACATCCTCAGTTTTAATTTCTTGCATCATTACAACATCAGGTTTGTACTTGAGAAGATAGCTTTTGATATTTTCAATACGTGCTCGCACAGAATTTACATTCCACGAGGAAATAATCATTAAAGAGAAAACGAAACACCACAACCACAAGAAGATTTAGTTTGCGGATTAGTTATTTTGAATTGTTCACCAATTAATTCAGAAACATAGTCTATTTCTGATCCTTTTAATAAATCTGCAGACGTTTTATCTATCAATATATTTTCATAATTTAAATCATCTGCTGCTTTTTCTTTATCAAAAGTAAATTCATATTGAAAGCCTGAGCAACCACCACCTTTGATAGCGATTCTAAAAAACGACCCTTTGTCTTTTTTAGACAGCAAAACATTGATCTGTTTTAGAGCCTTATCAGTAAATTTAATTTCTTTAATCATTATTGATCACTGGTATTACTAATATAATACTTAAATTTTAATTTTAAAGGATGAAAAAATACTCAAAGATTGCTCTTACTAAAAGCAAAGGAAGAATATTCAAAGAATCTGCATCAAAATATAGATCGCCATTTCAAAGAGATAGAGATCGAATAGTTCACAGCGCCTCATTTCGAAGGCTCAAACACAAGACACAAGTATTTGTTAACACAGAAGGTGATCATTACAGAACAAGATTAACTCATTCTATGGAAGTTGCTCAAATTGCACGATCTATTGCAAGATATCTTGAATTGAATGAAGATCTAGCTGAAACCTTAAGTTTGGCACATGATTTGGGTCACCCGCCTTTTGGTCATGCTGGCGAGGACTCTCTTAATGAATGTATGGAAGATTATGGAGGCTTTGATCATAATTTACAAACTCTTCGCGTGGTTATGTTTTTGGAGAATAAATATCTTAAGTATAGTGGATTAAATCTTTCAATTGAAACGTTAGAGGGATTGCTTAAGCATAACGGTCCTGTTTATGAATTAGATTTAGTTGATAGTCTTATTGGTGTAAATAAATTCAATCATAAGATTAATTTTCAGACTTATCCATCATTAGAGGCTCAAGTTTCAGCTATTTCAGATGATATAGCTTATAACAATCATGATATTCAAGATGGTATAAATGCGAATTTATTTAAACTAGAGGAGTTAATTGAAATTAACTTTTTTAAAGATATTTATAAAAAATATAAAAAAAAGATAAACAAACAAAACTATAAAATTGCAACATATCAGATTATAAGAGATTCTATTGATCAAATGATTAGAGATTTAATTAAAAATACCAAAACTAATTTGAAGATTTACAAAA
>CACEWC010000014.1 GCA_902563075.1 uncultured Pelagibacteraceae bacterium | reverse complement strand
AAAAATATTGAAATAAATTCAAATAAATTAATAAAAAATCACTACGAGCCACTCTCATTTTAAAGTAGAAATATTTTGGTAGCGGGAAGTGGGATCGAACCACTGACCTCGGGCTTATGAGTCCCGCGCTCTAACCAACTGAGCTACCCCGCCTTTTAAATTTGTTGATTTATAATATCTATTAAATTTGATTCAATCACTATTAATTATAAAATTTATCTATATTTAAGATTAATTTTGTGTTTTTAGCTAAAAACTATTAGCCCAAATATGATTAAACCTGTAGACGCTACAGCGGAAAAATAAAACTTTTTTCTAATTTCTTGTTTTTTATCCGATTTAACTCTGTTTAAAAGAACATTTATATTTGTACTTCTAGGAGTAGTTTGTGGAGTGTCAGAAACTGTATATTTTGAAGTAAGTTTTTGCTTAAGAGAGTCAGTTAGATTTTTCATTTAGCGTAATTAACCATCCTTTAGGTTTATTAGCAAATAAAATTATAAAGAGAGAAATATTCCAATTGATCCTAACAGAAGAACACAAAATGAAAAAATAAAAATATTCTTCCTAAGCTCTTTACCTTGCTCGGCCTCTAATTTTGATTTTAAAACATTTATGTCAACTCTACCGGAGCTAATTTTGTTAGAATTCAAAGGCTTTTCAGTTACATTAATATCATTTGGGGTCTCGATATTATTAGTATTTTCTGTAAAGCCTTTAGATGTCATGAAGACATTAAATCATAAAATTTAGAAAAAACAATTTTTTTGAAAGTTCAAACTGGGTCAATAATAAATTGACACATGTCCAATTTGGGTCTTTACTGCTCTATTAATAATTTATGAGTATTCAAGAAGTAGATTTTTCTAAAACCCTTACTGACGATCAAGTCTATGAGTCTATTATGTCTCACTATTCTACTCTAAGCAAAGATTGGATATCTCACCAATGGAATTGGATGAATAATGTTTATGCATCATTTAATGATCATTATAAATATATGATAGTAATTTCTTTGGTTGAAAAAACTCTTCAATTTTACGACCAGATGAATATTCAGTATTCTTATGATGAATATTACTCGAAATCATATCTTCAAATAGAGAAATTTAGTATTACTGAACTTTGTGAAAAATTAGATTTACCTAAAGAAACAATTAGAAGAAAAGTTATAGAACTTGAAAATGAAGGTGCAATAACGCGTAATAAAAAAAAAATAATTATTAATGGAAAAGCATACAACTTCATCAAACCTGAAAATCAAATAAAATTTTCAGCAAAATATATTTACTTAGTTTCACAAGCTTTAAATAAAGATAGAGTTTATTCAAAAAAACTTGATCAAAAAATGATTGAGAATATTATAAAAAAAAAATTTAGCTTGTGTTGGAGATGGTTTTACAGAATGCAAATACCTTTAATTATAGGATATCATAAATTTTTTCAAGATTTGACAACTTTTCATATTTGGGGAACAATTTGCATGAACCAAGTTTTAAACGTAACCGATCAATTAAATTCTGATAAGAATAAACCCTCATTAGATTACTTTACTACTAGTAGTATTGTTATAGAAAATCTTGGAGCAGAAACTGGTATAAGTGCAATGTCAATTTCTGATATGACTAAAATCCCCAGAGCAACAATAATTAGAAAGTGTAAATATTTAATAAAAGAGGATTTAATAAAGTTAAATAAAAAAAAACAATATGTGCTAACCACTATGAATTTTAGAAAAATTTTACCTTATCAAGCACAAGTTTTTAAATATAAGGCAAAGTTTATTCGTAAAATTTTAAATCTTCTTGTAATTTCTTAAATCTTCAATAAATTATTTCGAGTATTACACAGAAGAGTCATGGATATAGTAACAACAATAGCGCCATTTGCGCTAGCTCTTATAATGTTAGGGCTTGGGGCGTCATTAACAGTAAAAGATTTCACAAGAGTATTTCAGCATCCAAAAGAATTTTTTGTTGGTCTAATTTGTCAATTAGTTGTTCTTCCAATCATAGGTTATGTATTGATAATTATTTTAAAGACTCCAGTAGAGTTAGCATTAGGGGTAATGTTGATTGCAGCTGCACCTGGTGGAGTAACATCGAATGTACTTACTAAATTTGCAGATGGTGATGTCGCCCTATCTATATCTCTTACTGCTTTTACTAGTTTAATAAGTATTGTTTCAGTTCCTTATATAGTTTTTTTATCAATTGATTTATTTGATATTACCTATGTTGAAAAAGAAGTTTCAATGCTTGGTATATCATTGAAGATGTTTTTTGTGGTTACTGTGCCTGTGATAATTGGAATGATTATTAGAAAATTTTTTAGTGATTTTATAGAAAATAATATGAAAATTATTGAGAAAATATCTATAGGATTATTTTCAATTGTTTTTATTGCTATTTATATAGAAGAATGGGATAGTATTATAATGTTCCTCACTACAGCAGGAACTATTGCTTTAGTTCTAAATATTTCCATGATGTTTATAGGTTTCTATGTTGCTAAATTTTTCACATCAGGTGCTGCTCAACAAAGATGTATATCTCTTGAGTGTGGTTTACAAAATGGAACGTTGGCTGTTTTTGTAGGAACTCAATTGTTTGGGCAAAATATGACTTATATGGTTCCAACTGCAGCATATGCTTTAATAATGATGATGACCTCTGTTCTTTTTGTTTTTTTCTTAAGAAGAAAAACTTAATTATTTTTAAAATTAGTTTGTTTTAAAGGTTTGTTGATTAATTCAATAGGATATTTTTTTTTCTCTACTTCAATAAATAAATCTTTTTTGTGAAGTTCATCATTTGAAATATCGTTATTGATATAACTAAATGCTAAATTTTTCTTAAAATTAAAGGAATAATTTCCAGATGTTGATCTACCTATAATGTTATTTTCTAAATAAATGGGCTCATCATGAAGCAATAATGGCTCACCTGGTTTGCTATCTTTTAGAGTAAACATTGCAAATCTACTTTTAATTTTTTCCTTTTTGATTTTTTCTAAAGCTTTTTTGCCAATAAATTCATCCTCCTTTTTAGAGCTTATTGTGAAAGATAAACCTGCTTGATATTGATTTTCTTCTGGTGAAATGTCGTGTCCCCAATGTAAAAATCCACTTTCCATTCGCATAATATCCATGGCATGCATACCACAATTAGAGAGGTTAAAATCCTTACCTTTATTAATCAATAATTCATAAATTTTTTTAGCATCTTTAGATTTGACATATAATTCGTAACCTAATTCTCCAACATATGACAATCTTTGAGTCCAAATTTTAATTCCTTCAATAGTGATATATTTTGCCGTACTAAATCTAAAATTATCATTTTCAAAATTATCTTTTGAAATTGATTTCATTAAAGCTCTACTTTTTGGTCCAAAAACTCCAAAAACACAATAATCATCAGTAACGTCTTTTAACTTAACATCTTTTGCAAGGTGTTTATTAATATGAAATTTGTCTCTTTCTCGCGTAGCTGCAGAGCTTATTATTCTAAAATGATCTTTATCAATACAAACAACTGTTAGATCTGTTTCAATACCACCATCAGGATTTAACATATGTGTATAAACACATTTTCCAATCTCATTTTTAATATTAGATGTACAAATTTTTTGTAATTCCCTATGAGCCTGATTAGATTTTATCTCAAATTTTGAAAAAGGAGTTAAATCAAATAAACCAACATTTTTTATAGTATTATTTGTTTCATATTCTGCTGAAGGGTACCAATTTTGGTAGTTATAACTATATTCATACTCCGTTTTTTCTCCATCTAAAGCAAACCACATTGGTCTTTCATATCCACCGGAAACACCAAAACACGCACCAAAACTTTTTAATTCATCGTGATATGGAAGTGTTTTTATATTCCTTGAAGTTTTATGTTGTTTAAAAGGCCAATGCATTCCATATAAATCTCCTAAAGATTCCGTAATTCTTTTTTTAATAAAACCCAAGTCAGAGTGAAATTTTTGAAATCTTTTTATGTCATAACAGAAAATATCCTCATTTATATGTCCATTAATCAACCATTCGGCTGTAACTTTACCAACACCTCCCCCACTTCCAATCCCAATACTATTTAAACCACAACACACAAAAAAGTTTTTTACTTCCGGCACTTCTCCAAGCAATGTATTTGTATCTGGAGTAAATGACTCAGGACCTGAAAAAAATTTTCTAATTCCTGCTGTTTCTAAAACTGGAAATCTTTTGATTGCTGTAGCTAAATAAGGCTCAAAATGCTCAAAATTTTCTTGAAATTCTCCAAAAGAAAAATCTTCTGGAACTTTGTTTATTTTATCCCATGCTGGGATTGATTGGGACTCAAAAATTCCGACTAATATTTTTCCAGCATCTTCTTTTATATAAGTTCTATTATCAAAATCTCTTATCACTGGTAAGGTTTTAGAAAGATTTTCAATCGGTTCAGTGATAATATAGAAGTGTTCTGCTGGATAAAGAGGAATGCTTACTCCAGCTTTTTCTCCAATTTGGCGTGACCACATTCCTGATGCTAAAACTATATACTCACAATCAATTATTCGACCATTTACTTTTACACCAGAAATTTTTCCATTTTTAGTTATGATCTCATCAACGGGAGATTTTTCAAAAATCTTTGCCCCTTCCATTCTGGCTGCTTTTGCCAACATATGTGTTACTCCAGATGGATCTGCAGCACCATCTCCTGGCATTAAAATTCCTCCTAAAACTTCATCAGTATTTACAATAGGATAATCTTTTTTAATTTGTTCTTTATCTAAAATTCTAACATCAACATCAAAAAGTTGTGCGGTTGTCGCTTGTCTTTGGAGCTCTTGCCATCTACCTTTATTTTCTGCAATTGAAAGAGCACCGTTCAATCTTAACCCAGCTGAATGATCAACCTTTTTTTCAAGTTCTTTATAAAGGTCTAAAGTATATTTTCTAATTTTAGTAATTGCTGCAGATGGACCTAGTTGACTTACTAATCCAGCTGCGTGCCAAGTCGTACCTGATGTTAACTGATCTCTTTCTAAAAGGATTGTATCTTTCCAACCAAATTTAGCTAAATGGTAAGCAACTGAACAACCAACTACTCCACCCCCGATAACAACAACTTTAGTGCTACTTGGAAGTTTTTTTTCCATTTAATTAGTTTTTGATTGCATCTCCTGGGTTAACATATTCATGGCCAAATACATCTGCAACAGCTTTATAAGTCACATGACCCTTGTAAATATTTAATCCTGCTAAAAAGTTTTTATCCTCACCAAGAGCTTTTTGATAACCTTTGTTAGCTAATTTGACTAAGTAAGGAAGTGTTGCTTTATTTAATGCAATAGTTGAGGTTCTGGGAACTCCTCCTGGCATGTTAGCCACACAATAATGAACAACATTATCAACTATAAAAGTTGGATCATTAAAGGTCGTCGGTTTACTTGTTTCTACGCAACCACCTTGATCAATTGCAACGTCAACAATAACAGAGCCTCTTTTCATCAATTTTAACATATCTTTAGTGACTAATTTAGGCGCCTCTGCTCCGGGGATTAAAACTCCTCCTACTATTAAATCTGCTTCTGCTACTAACTTTTTTAAATCTATCTTATCACTTTGTTCTGGGATAATTTTATCTCCAAACATTTCAACTAATTGTTTTAGTCTTGCTTCTGATTTATCTACAACATGAACTTTTGCCTTCATACCAGTTGCTATAGTTGCAGCATTTTCTCCTACTACACCTCCACCTAAAATTAAAACATTCGCTGGTTCACCACCAGGAGCTCCGCCCAATAATACTCCTCTACCTTTTTGGTTTTTTTCTAAACAATGTGCTCCAGCTTGAACTGACATACGTCCTGCTACGGCACTCATAGGTGCAAGCAAAGGAAGCCTTCCATTATCATCAGTAATGGTTTCATAAGCTATATTAATACTTTTTGATTTTACCAAACCCTCTGTCAATTCTTTTGCAGCAGCCAGATGTAAATAAGTGTATACGATTTGATTTTCTTTAATCATCTCAACCTCAACTTTTTGAGGTTCTTTAACTTTAACAATTATTTCAGCGTCATTAAAAATATCAGAGGCTTTTTCAATAATTTTAGCTCCAGCATTTTTGTACTGATCATTGTCGAAACCTGCTTCAAAGCCTCCATTGTTTTCTACTAATACTTCATGTCCCTCAGAGACAAGAGTTTTTACACTATCTGGTGTTAGGCCTATTCTATTTTCTTGAGGTTTAATTTCTTTAGGTACGCCAATTCTCATTAACGAAATTTAATTCTTTTTACTTTTTGCGTAATTAGTTATTCCGGTTCTTAATTTTTCAATAATTTCATCAATATGTTTTTTTTCACAAATAAACATCGGTGCTATAATTAAACAATCACCTGTAGCTTTGAAATTTACTCCAGCATCATAACAATGTTTAAAAGTAGCTAAGCCTGCTTTACCAGGTCTACCATCAGTTTTAATATCTATACCCCCCATCATTCCATAGCCTCTAATGTTATCGACTACATCAATATCTTTTAGTGAAAATAGTCCTTCTTGGAAGTAAGGAGCTAGTTCTTTTGCTCTATTGAAAATATCTTCTTTTTCAAAAATATCTTGAACAGCTAATGCTGCTGCAACAGAAACTGGTATTCCTGAATAAGTGTAACCATGAAATAACTCTATCGCACCTTTTGGAGAATTATCCATGACCGCATCATAAATCTCTTCTTTACAAGCAACCACACCAAATGGAACTATCCCATTAGTTGTTGCTTTAGCCATAGTCATTATGTCAGGTGTTACACCAAACTCTTGAGCTCCAAAAGCTGAACCAGTTCTTCCCCATCCAGTAATAACTTCATCAAAAATCAAAAGAATTTTATGTTTGTCACAAAGTTCTCTTAATCTTTGTAAATATCCAACTGGTGGAACTAAAGTTCCTGTTGAACCAGCAATTGGCTCAACAATACAAGCTGCAATATTTTCTGAACCAAAATTAGTACAAATTCTTTCTAGGTCATTAGCAATTTCAGCACCTGTTTCAGGTTGGCCTGATATAAATTTATGTTCATCTAAATGTGTATGTCTCATATGAACAACACCTGGCATCAAAACACTTGCATAAGCTTTGACATTATTAATCATACCACCTACTGATGTTGCTCCAATATTCATCCCATGATACGCACGTTCTCTTCCAACAAATCTAAATCTTTGTCCCTCGCCTCTTGCTTTATGGTAAGCAATACTAATTTTGATCGCTGTTTCAACTGCAGTAGATCCACAAATTGTATAAAAAATTTTATTTAAATTTCCTGGTGTATGTTTTGAAATTCTAGTTGCTAATTCAAAAGATCCACCAAATCCTTGTTGGAAGGGTTGACAATAATCTAAAGTTTGTAATTGATTTGTTATTGCTTCAATAATTTCTTTTCTACCATGTCCTAAAGGGTTGCAGAATAATCCTGAGCTAGCATCAATTTGAGTTTTACCTTGGTGATTTTTTAAATATACGCCTTTTGCCTCCACTATAAGTTTTGGATTTTCTTTAAAATCTTTATTAGATGTGAATGGCATCCAATGTTCATTTAAAGAATTAGGTACAGATGTTCTTTTTTCTGAGCTCATATTAAAATTTTATAATTGGTTAATTAATGAATCCTTAGACTAATTAAGTCCAATAAACCACCAAAATAATTGTCACAACTTAAAGTTGTGTAACTAGAATGAGCATTTTTTTGTTTTACATATAGGTCAATTTAATCTTAAAATTGAAACATATAAATAAACAAGGAAGAGGAAAAATGAAAAAAATAATTAGTTTTATTCTTGGATGTTTTGTAGCTCTTAATCTTTCAATTTCAGTTGCTAATTCTGCAGCTAATGAAGTTAGAGTTGCATACTTCTTGGAGTGGCCAAGCCCAAATCTAGAGGATATGATGAAGAAAAACTTCGCTAAAGCTCTAGGGGTTCCAGTTAAGTGGACAAACTTTACTAACGGTGGTGCAATGACTGATGCTATGTTAGCGGGAGATATTGATATCTCTTACTCTCAAGGTTTAGTTCCATTCATTAATGCTGTTAAATCAAAAGCTCCTATCAAACTTGTAGATGTTGCTATGGAATACGGAATGGGTGGTACAACATGTGTAACATCTAATGCTTCAGGTATAACAAAAGCTAACGCTACAGAACTTGAGGGTAAAAAAGTTGCTGTTCCACTAGGTACAATGGCTGAATACGTTTTTGATGAAAGTATGAAAGTTGTTGGTGCGGACAGAAAAAAAATGGATATCATTCAAATGGACCCTGAAGAAGGCGCTGCTGCTTTGGTAAGTGGTGATGTTGTAATGGCATGTTTATTTGGTGGTAACTCAATTAAAGCTGCAACTGCAGTTGGATCTAGATTACTTACAGTTCAAGAAGCTAGAGACGCAGGTATCTTAGGTATTGATATCACTTCAGTAACTACTAAGTTTATGAAGGAAAATCCAGGTATGCTAAGAACTTTTATTGAAGTAACTCATGAGGCTAATGCAAGATATAGAGCTGGTAAAAGCGATATGAATGCAATGTCAAAAGCTTCTGAAATGAAAGTTGCTGATATGAAAGAAACTTTAAGTGGCTTTAAATTTCTAACACCAGAGGAAACTAAACAATCTATGGAAAGTGGAAATCTTGATGCATTCTTAAAAGGAATGGGAACACCAAGAGGAAACGTAGATACTAGTTTTTTACCTTTATAATCTAAGGGTAATTTAAATTTTAATAGGCGCCAATTGTAATAAATTGGTGCCTATTTTTTTATTAAAAATTCAAATATAAAGTCTCTTTATGAGTGATTTAATTTCACAAAATCTAAACATGATTTTTAAAACTCCTAAAGGAGAAACTGTTCACGCATTAAAAGATTTAAATTTTACTCTCAAAAAAGGAGAGCTTCTCACAGTTCTTGGGCCGTCTGGTTGTGGAAAGACCACATTGCTTAACATTACTGCAGGATTTATTAGACCAACTTCAGGAAGTATTACTTTAAATAATAAAGAAATAGATGGACCAGGAGTTGAGCGAGGAATGGTTTTTCAGCAAGGAGCTTTATTTGAATGGCTAACAGTTGCTGAAAATGTGAACTTTGGATTAAGAATGAAAAAAGAAGATCCAATTGAAACTCAGAAAAAAGTTGATGAATGGTTAGAGATTGTTGGATTAAAAGGTTTTGGAAACACTCCAACTTATCAATTATCTGGAGGAATGCAGCAGAGAGTTGCCCTTGCAAGATGTCTAATCAACAACCCAGATTTAATTTTAATGGATGAACCATTAGGAGCTCTTGATGCTCTTACGAGAGAAAAAATGCAGTCTCTAGTTTTAAAAATTTGGAAAGAAACGGGCAAAACAATTATTCTGATTACTCATTCAGTTGAAGAGGCTTTGCTTCTTGGAGAAAGACTGTATGTAATGGCTCCAAGACCAGGGAGAATACATAAAGAATATAATCTGCCATTCGCTTCAATGGGATTAAAAGAAGATTTGCGAGAAATTAAAAAAAATAAAGAGTTTTCTCAAAAACGAGAAGAAATCCTTGAAATGATATGGAACATGGAAGAGGAAATTATGGGGAAAGATAATTAAATGTTAACTCAGATAATAACGTTTCTTATATTCTTCGCTGTAATCGGCTGTATTCTTTATGGAAGAAGATTAATAAGGACTGAAAAAGTAGATGCTGTATTTGGAAATCCAGAGAGAGCACTAGGGGGTACTCACTGGGTGATTGTTGGAAGTAGTTTTTTACTTTTAATTTGGCTCTATTATTCATGGGATATTGCCAAAGGATTTTATCCAAAATCTGCCAACGAACTATGCCAGGTTGCAAAAGTTAATGACTCTTTGCTTGGATTAAAATATCAATTTCCAATTGAGGAAAGAGAGTTCAAAAGCACTTCACAAATCAAAAAAGAGAATAAAAATTTAAAATTAATTCAAAATGAAATTCAAAATTCTGAAGAACTGAATAGCCAACAAAGAACGATACTGATTAGTTATATTAGTAAAACTAATCAACTTATCCCATTACTTACAAATGAAGATTTATTAGAGATTGAGACTCAACAAAAAATAGATGATATCACAGGAAAAATTAATCTATTAACTGAAAATTTCCAAAAATCTGATTATCCATTTGAAACAGAACAAGAGCTAAATGAAAGACTGAAAGCGGTAGATGAAGAAGGTGGTTGGGGTATAACTAAAGTAGATGCAGGTTCAGGTTCTATTGAAAATACCTTAGAAGTACCTTTAGTGCCTGCAACGTATAGAGGTTTAAAGTTTCACACTGCCGCTCAAGAATTAAATTTAATAAGTGATGAATTTTTTAAGTTAAGAAATCATAATCCTCAATTTAAAAATAAGATAAAAGAACTTAAAGAGGAAATTAAATCTTATAGAAAAAGTTTAAGTGATAGTGAAGAAGTAGCTTCAACATACGCAAAAAATATTGTCAAGATTGCGAGAAGAATAGAATTTGCGAGTATCTACCCTCCAAACGCACTAGATAAGATGCAGGCAGCAATTGTAAAATTTGATAATGCTCAAAAAAAAGAACAAGGTGGATTGAGATTAATTGATATTTTCTTATTTCCTGCAGGTACTATCGTTGCTAGCGGTCCAAGTTGTTCAGAACAAGGATCAGGTAGATGGTTACCTAAGCCATCTGATACTTTCAATAAATTTATATTAATGTCAAAACCCAGTGTCGGTTATAAAGATATTCCTCTATTGTGGATACAAATGGTTGATGTGAGCAAAATGATTGGTTTTATTTTGCCGGACTGGATTGCAGATATTTTACCAGGGGATTATCCTGTTCATAGTAAAGATGGAATAGTAAAACAAAATTTCAAAGGTGGAGTTTTAAAAATTGTAACTGGTGATTTTAATTTATTTAAAGTGCCTGTTCCTTATGGGCATATTTGGGACTCTTTTTTAAGAGTTTTTCTTGGTTTAGTTTTTGGCATATTAATTGGTGTCCCTCTTGGTCTGTTTATGGGTTTAAATAGATTTGCAAAAGGTTTTTTTGATCCTTTGATTGAGCTTTATAGACCTGTCCCTCCTCTTGCGTGGGCTCCGCTTATAATTTCGGTCTTGGGAATTGATAATACTGGAAAAGTGTTCTTACTATTTATGGTTTCTTTATCTATAATGATTATTTCTGCTAGAGCAGGTGCATCAGGAACGCAATTATCAAAAATCCATGCAGCTCACTCATTAGGAGCATCAAAAAGACAAATATTAAGACATGTCATTTTTCCAAATTCATTGCCAGAAATCTTAACAGGAATTAGGGTTGCTGTTGGAATGTGTTGGGGAACCTTAGTAGCTGCAGAATTTTTAGCTGGTACTACAGGTATTGGCTTTGTTGAAAATGTAGCAAAGAAATATTTTCAATATGAGGTAATTTGGATCACTATTTTCATAATGGGTATGCTAGGTCTTTTATTCGATATAACTTTACGTAAAATTATTGATAAAACAATACCTTGGAGAGGAAAGGGATAAGTTTAAAAAGATTATTAATTAAAATCTAAAAAATTTTCATAATAATCTTTATTTCTTTGAATATATTTTGGTAAGTCGACTAGCTCTACTTGTTTTAATGGAAACTCTTTGCCAAATTTATTTTCCCTAGAGTCAGCAAGATGATCATGATCTATTACTCTTCTAGAAATTAAATCTTTAATTTTTTCTGGGTTTTTTTTTGACTCTTTGTATTCATCGTGATGTTCAGTATCAAGTTCTTTCTGATGAATTTTTTCAGGGCTAATTACTCTTGTAAAATGCCAACCTCCATTTGGGATAATCTCTAGATTGATAAATTTATCATTTCTAAAAAAAGTATCTAATCTGAAAAAAGGATACACTTTTGGTTTAATCTGTCTAAGCCACTCAAAATCAATTAGATCTTTTTTTTTTATAGCTCTAGTTCCATACCAATTAATTCTGTCACATAATAGATTAAATTTGTAATAAAAAAGTTTTTGTTCAAAAATAATAATCTTTTTTTTATTTTTTTTTGGATTGAATAGTTCAAGATTTGGAATTTCATCGTTATCACTGTAGAATATATAATCATTCAAATCAGATACTTTATTTACTGCATCAAAAAGTTTGTTTCTTTGATATGCAATTCTTTTAATAGAGTTGGTTCTTACATTTTCAGTTAATTCAATTTTCTTTAAATTATCTTCATAAATCAGATTGGGTGGTTCGTTTTCTAAAACAACATATATTATCTTATCTTTAAATTTTGGATATTTATTTATATCAAAGTTCAATTTTTTTTCTTTACCAGCATGAGAAAATTTAGCTTCACATACAATAAATTTATCCACATATTCGTTAAGAACATTAAATCTTAAATCTATAATTAATTCTTCATCATAGTAAGTAGTACAGTCAAATATTTTCATAATTGTTAAATTAATACATATATACTAATTTTAATACTGATTAAAATTATTGTAATAAATCTAAAATAAAATAAATTTTTTGAAAATGAAAATTTTAATTACTGGTGGGTGTGGTTTTGTTGGTGCTAATTTAGCATTATTTCTTCAATCTAAAGGATTTTATATAAACACTCTAGATAATCTTTCTAGAAAAGGTTCAAAATACAACTTAAGTCTTTTAAAAAAAAAAAGAATTAAAAACTATAATTTTGATATTGCAAATTATAATCAATTCAAAAAATTACCAAAATATGATTTCATAATAGATTGTTGTGCAGAGCCTGCTGTGGAGATTTCAAGGAAAGAAATTAATAAAGTGATAAATACAAATCTAATTGGAACATTAAATGTTTTAAAAAAGGTTAAAAAAGATAATTCAAAAATAATTTTTCTTTCAAGCAGCAGAGTTTATCCAATAAAAGATCTAAATAAGATTTCAAAAAAAAAAATAATTAATTCAAAAATAAAGATTACTAAAATGTTTTGTGAAAAAGATAATATTCAAGGACCTAAAACAATTTATGGTTTGACAAAACTTACTTCTGAGATGTTGATTGAGGAATTTTCTTATGCTTTTGGTATCAAATATATAATTAACCGTTGCGGCGTTATTTCTGGACCACTACAATTTGGAAAACAAGATCAAGGTTTTCTTAGTTTGTGGATATGGAGACATTTGAATAAAAAAAAAATCAAATATATAGGTTATGGTGGATTTGGAAATCAAATCAGAGATGTACTACACATATATGATTTATGTTCACTTATTTTTATTCAAATAAAGAAGATTAATAAAATTAAAAATAAATTGTTTACAGTTGGTGGATCAAAAAAAAGTTATACATCATTAAAACAATTAACTAATATTTGTGAAAAAATAACAAAAAATAAACTAAAATCACAAAAAATTACTAAAACATCCATATATGATATTCCATACTTTATAACAGATAACAAGCTTGTTACTAAAACTTTTGGATGGAAACCTAAAAGAGATATCTTTGAAGTTGTTTACGATACTTATTTGTGGTTAAAAAACAACAAAACAAAAATAAATAAATTTTTCTAATGTCGTTAGCATTAATTACGGGTTCTACTGGTTTAGTTGGTTCAGAGGCTGTGAATTTTTTTCATGATAAAGGTTTTGATGTAATTGGAATAGATAATAATTTGAGAAAATTTTTTTTTGGAAAAAATGGTTCAACTTCATGGATTAAAGCAAAACTTCTTAAAAGAAATAAAAATTTCCAAAACTTTAACATAGATATAAGAAATAAATTTGCCTTAAAAAAAATTTTTCGAAAATATTCTGGAAAAATATCAATTATAATTCATTGTGCAGCTCAACCATCCCATGATTACGGAAAAAATTATCCATTCTTAGATTTTCATGTAAACGCAACTGGGACACTTAATCTTTTAGAATTAACAAAAGTATATTCACCAGACTCACCATTTATATTCATGTCGACAAATAAAGTTTATGGCGACAATCCAAATAAATTAAAGATCTATGAAAAAGAAACTAGATGGGAATTAAAAAAAGATGATAAAAATTTTAGAGGTATTAAAGAAAATTTTCCTATAGATAATGCTACACATAGTTTTTTTGGAGTATCAAAAACTTATGCAGATTTAATTGTCCAAGAATATGGCAAAAATATTGGTTTAAAAACTGTTTGCTTTAGAGGTGGATGTATCACCGGCCCAAATCATAGTGGAGCTACCCTTCATGGTTTTTTATCCTACTTAGTTAAAGCTAGTTTGAATAATAGAAAATATAATTTGATTGGTTATAAAGGCAAACAAGTAAGAGACAACCTTCATAGCAATGATTTGGTAAGTTGTTTTTGGGAATTTTATAAAAAACCTAGGAAGGGTGAAATATATAATATTGGTGGAGGAAGATACTCAAATTGTTCTATTCTTGAAGCTTTAAACTTAGTAGAGGAAACCACAAATATAACAATAAAAAAAAATATTCTCAAAACTCCAAGAGTTGGTGATCATATTTGGTATATATCTGACACATCAAGATTTAAAAAACATTATCCTAAATGGAAACAGAAATATAATACAAAAAAAATCATTGAGGAATTAATTGAAAACCAAAAATAATCAAATTTATAGATTAGTTTATAATATTTTTAAAAAACACAAATTAAATTCACAGCATGCAAAAATATCGACCGAAGCTCTGATTAATGCTGAACTTGTTGGTGCTTACGGTCATGGATTATCAAGACTGAAGATGTATTGTGAAAGAATTAAAAAGAGATTAATTAACCCAAAACCTAATGTAAGAATAAAAAAAATTTCATCTTCAATCTCCCACGTTGATGCTGATAATAGTATTGGATTTGTTGCTGCAGATATTTCTATTAAGGCTGCAATTAAAAATGCAAAAAAAACTGGAATTGGTCTTGTAGCTACTAAAAATAGTAACCATTATGGATTATCTGGTTATTACGCTGAAAAAGCTGTCAAAAAAAATTTAATTGCAATGATTTATACAAACGCACCTCCTGCTGTAGCACCGTTTGGAGCAATTAAAAGTTTATTTGGAACAAATCCTATTTGTTTTGGAGCGCCCGTAAATTTAAAGGCACCTTTCATTTTAGATACTTCAATCTCGAAAATTAATAGAGGAAAAGTCAGATTTGCTGAAATTAATAATAAAAAATTACCAGAAGGAGTGGCATTAGATAAGTTTGGTAAACCAACGACAGATGCTAAAAAAGCGCTTAAAGGTGTTCAGTTACCCATAGCAGATTTTAGAGGATCAGGTTTAGCATGGATGGTCGATATATTAAGTGGAGTGCTTACTGGAGCAAATCATGGAGGCAAAGTAAAAGATCCTTTTGATGATTTTACTGGGCCACAGAATGTTGGGCATTTATTTTTTGTTTTTAAACCGAACTTATTTGTAAAAGATTATAATTATAGAATAAAAAAAAATGTTCAATTAATTAAAAAATTACCTAAAATTAAAAATATTAAAGAGATCTTGTACCCAGGAGAAAATAAATTTAAAAGATTTAAGATAAACTCAAAAAAGAAGATTAAAATACCAAAAAATATTCTTAAAGATATTGAGGAATTAACCTCTGATTAGAATATTCCAACTTTGATAACTTTCTGTTTTTGTAAAATTCTTCTTAATATATTCATCTACTAAGTGTAGTTTTTCTTCTAAAGGATAATCCCAATCATTTTTTGGACCACCAGTAATAATAAAATTTACATTCCTTAACTCATCTATAAATCTTTCTTGATTAAATACAGATGATGCACTCCAAACAAAATAAAATTTAGTACAGCTTTTTTTTCTTAGAAGATAATATAAGGCTGCATCATTACTAAATAATTGGATACACTCTAAAGATTGAACCCTTGGTTTTAAAAAATTTATCAATCCTTTTTCACTCTGACTCAAATATTCATTATCATCAAGGTAAAAATAATTGTTTAATCTCTCTTTTATTGACAAAACATTCGATGCTTTTATCTCTGAAATAAATATTAAATATGCGATTAAAAATAAACTTAGTATGTTAAAATTCAAATTTGAGATGATCTTTATTTTTTTTAGAATTAAGTATGTTAAAAAAATTGATAGTGTTATCATCGGGAAGCCAAAAGAGTTTTTAATGTGAGGTCCATCTGATCTTCCAAGTGCGTATAAATAACTACCAATTGAAACTAATGTAAGAAAAAATATAACTCTTTTCAAATTTATAGGATATTTCTTTTTAAAGATTGTGTTAATTGAAATCAATATACAAATTAAAATCAATAAAATTGTTTTTGTGGCTCTAGTAGAATTAGGTTCATCGCTAAATGGTAATGGGTGAACTAATCCGTGAACATAAGACATCTCTTTATAAATTAAATAAGTATTTTGAAAAAAATATTGAAATTCATTTTTTGAAATTAAGAAAAAAGATGTCCAAATAATTATGATGAATGATAAAAGTAAAAAAAAGTGTAAATAACGTTTTGAAAAAAATAAATAAACAAGGATAATTATTGTAAGAATATTATATATCAAACCTCGATCAATACTCCAAAACATTGATATTAATGTCAAAACTGAAATAAAAAAAATTACTAGAAACGAATTTTTCTCTAAAATTAAAAAAATAAATAAAATTGATAACAGAATTATTGGAATTTCTCTAAAAGATATTGATCCAATGTCAGCAACTTCATAACTCAATAATGAAACAAACAATATAGAGTTTGTTAAAAAAAAAATAATTTTTTTATTTTGGTCGAGATTTGTTAATTTTGTGAGAAAATAAATAAAAAATATTGAAAGCAATTTAAAAATAAAAGTATAAAAAATATCAGTATATCTCGCTATACCTATACTCAAGTGATCGAAAAATTTCCAAAATATTGATGAGGACAATGTTTCATAAAATATACCTACTGTTACATAAGAGCCAGACCATAAAGAGCCATCAAGAAAATTCTTATACGCGGAGCTCATTCGTTGCCCTTCATGATAACTGTCAATCAAAGGCACTAAAAAATTAACAGATAAGAAACTTGCCAGAAGAACAAATATAAAAAAAATAAGAAATAGATCTAATTTTACGCTTCTTTCAAAAATATTGTCATTATGTGAATTAAAAAAATTTTTTATGTATGATAAAAAATTTGAACTTTTATGGTACTTATAAAAAACAAATGTTAATGAAGGTAATAATAAAAAAATAAAATATCTCAAAATATCATTTAAAGCATGGTAATTTTTTTTTGAATACTCTCCAATTATTCCTTTATCTTTAAATTCTAGTTCTATGAATTCCCAAATAAAATGTCCTATAAAAATTGACAACAAAAAAAATATAATAAATAATATTTTTTCTTTTTGAATTTTCATAAATACTGTTTTAAAGTTTCAAATGAGTTTATCAATAATTATTCCTGCATATAATGAGACTAATCAAATAGATCTTACTGTAAAAAAATTAAATGCTTTAAAAAAGAAAATCAATAATCATGAGATTATATTTATCGATGATTTTAGCGAAGATAACACTTATCAAAAATTAAAAAAAATTGAAAAAGCTCACAACAGAATAAGGGTTTTTAAAAACAAAAAAAAGGGCTTGGGACCAGCTATTGAGCTTGGAATACAAAAATCAAAAAAAGAAAATGTATGTTTGTTTATGTGCGATTTATCGGACGATATTAATGATATAATTAGATATTATAGATGTATTAAAAACGATCCAAAATTAGATGCTGTATTTGGTACCCGATTTTCAAAAAATTCTAAGATAACTGGTTATCCTTTTTTAAAACTAATAATTAATAGAGTTGCGAACAATTTTATAAGAGTTTTATTTTTCTCAAATTATAACGATTTTACTAATGCTTT
>CACEWC010000013.1 GCA_902563075.1 uncultured Pelagibacteraceae bacterium | reverse complement strand
TCATAATCGTAGGTGCTCAATTCTTTATCTGGATTTAAAATGACAAATTTTCTATCTTTTTTTAAAACTTTAGACATTAAAATTTCACTATCTAAAATAGAAGATCTAATACTATTTTTTTTTAAATCTTTTGATGCTTTTTTTATAGCAGTATCAATATTCATTTTTAATTTAAGGAATTCAAACTTTCTTCCTGTGCTTGTAGACTTAAAGCTTCTATCATTTCATCAAAAATTTCCCCCTCGAGAAACTCTTCTAATTTATGCAAGGTTAAATTAATTCTATGATCAGTGACCCTACCCTGAGGAAAATTATATGTTCTAATCCTTTCGGATCTATCACCTGTTCCAATTTTACTTTTTCTATCTTGTGATCTTTCCTTTTCGATTCTTGATCTTTCAAGTTCGTATAATCTTGATCTTAAAATTTTCATACCTTTGGCTTTATTTTTGTGCTGAGATTTTTCATCTTGTTGTGAAACTGAAAGACCCGTAGGTATATGAGTAATTCTAACAGCGCTATCAGTTGTATTTACAGATTGTCCTCCGGGTCCACCTGCTCTAAATACGTCTATTCTAAGATCTGACTCATTTATTTTTAAATCTACTTCTTCTGCTTCTGGTAATACTGCAACTGTTGCTGCAGAGGTATGGACTCTTCCTTGTGTTTCTGTATCAGGAACGCGCTGAACTCTATGTACGCCACTTTCATATTTTAAAGTGGAATAGATATTATTTCCTTTTATAGATGCGATTACCTCTTTTAAACCACCAGCTTCACTTCTAGAAATTGAAATTAGTTCCAAAATCCATTTTTTTTTATTACTTACTTTTTCATACATCTTAAAAAGATCTGAAGCAAATAAACTAGCTTCTAAACCACCTGTTCCAGCTCTGATTTCAATTATTGCATTTTTTTTATCTGCTTCATCTTTCGGTAGTAGAAATAACTTTAATTTTTTTTCATTTTTTTCATTTTGATTTTCTAAATCTGCTAATTCTGTCTCAGCCATTTTAATCATATCTGCGTCAGAATTTTTATCTTCTAATATTGTTTGAATTTCTTTTCTATTTTTTTCAAAAGATATATAAAATTTAGCAATCTTAATAATTTCATTCAACTCCGCGTATTCTTTAGATTTTTTAGCATATAAATTTTTGTCAATTTCCGCTGAGGATAGTTCTTTTTCTAATAATGCATGCTTATCAATTAAATCGTTAACTGTTTTTAATGGTATCATTTCGAATTCTTTATTTCAGACGCTTTTTTTTCAACCTCACTCACTACCTTATCAATCATATCACTCGTAGAAACTTTTTTAGATTGCAGTCCAGATAAATAGAGCATATTATTTCCTCTTTTACCTCCAGTTATTCCTACATCTGTTAAAGCTGCTTCTCCAGGACCATTAACTACACAACCAATAACAGATAAAGTAATTGGAGTTTTTATATGAGAAAGTTTTTTTTCCAAAATTTTTACAGTTTCAATAACCTCAAACCCTTGCCTTGCACACGAAGGACAGGAGATTATTTTTACTCCCCTCTCTCTTAAACTAAGAGATTTTAATATTTCATTTCCAATTTTGACTTCTTCGACAGGGTTATCTGATAAAGAAATTCTTATAGTGTCACCAATACCTTCTAAAAGCAATGTTCCTAGACCAATAGAGGATTTTACACTTCCTGGTATGAAGCCTCCTGCTTCTGTAATCCCTAAATGCAGTGGATAATCTGTTGATTTTGATAATTGTCTGTATGCTTCAATTGATAAAAAAACATCTGATGACTTTACGCTTATCTTTAAATTTTGAAAATTCTCGTCCTCGAGTATCTTAATATTTCTTAGAGCACTCTCAACTAATGCTTCTGGACAAGGTTCTCTATATTTTTCGAGTATATCTTTTTCTAAAGATCCAGCATTAACACCAACTCTTATTGAGCAATTATAATCAACTGCAGCTTTAACAACTTCTTTAATTTTATCTTTACTTCCAATATTTCCAGGATTTATTCTTAAACAGCTAGCACCACTTTCAGCAGCTTCGATTGCTCTTTTATAATGGAAATGAATATCAGCAACTATAGGTACATCAACATGTTTGATTATTTCTTTTAATGCTTTTGATGACTGTGCATCAGGACAAGAAACTCTTACTATATCAGCTCCTTCAGAGCTAATTTCATTAATTTGCTTAATTGTAGCTTTTATATCTGTTGTAAGAGTATTGGTCATTGATTGAACTGATATAGGATTCTCTCCTCCAACTTTTACTTTCCCAACATTAATCACTCTAGTTTTTCTTCTTTTTATGTCTCTAAAGGGTCTAATACTCATTTTTTTTTGTCTAATTTAAATTCTTTATGAAGTGCAATCAAAGCTTTTTGTGTATTTTTTTTATCAATTAAAACCGAAATTTTAATTTCAGATGTTGAGATTACTTTGATGTTTATTTTTTCATTTGCCAATGATTGAAACATTCTAAATGTAACACCAGGTGTTGTTATCATACCTACTCCAATCACTGAAATTTTGGAAACACCTTTTTCAAAAAGTAATTTTCTATAATTAATAGTTTTGTTTTGTTGAATAATTTTTTTTGTTTTATTTAAATCATCTGTTTTAATTGTAAATGTTAAATCTGTTTCTTTTCCATTAGCAGAAATATTTTGCACAACCATATCAACATTTATCAAATTTTTAGATAGTGGTTTAAAAATTGCAGCAGCAACTCCAGGTTTATCCCTCACACCTATAAGAGAGACTTTTGAGTCATTTTGAGTTGAAGATATTCCAGTAACAATTCTATTATTTAAAATATTAGATCTTTTAGTAATTAATGTTCCTGATTTTTTGGAAAAGGATGATTTTACCTCGATATCAATTCTATTTAATCTGGCATCTTGTATAGAAACTGGCTGCATAACTTTTGCGCCAAGTGATGCCATCTCCAACATTTCTTCATATGAAATTACTTTAATTTTTTTTGCATTTTTCAATTTGTTAGGGTCAGTTGTGTATACCCCTTCTACATCAGTATAGATTATACACCTCTCTGCTTTGAAAAACTTAGCAAGCATAATTGCACTTGCGTCAGATCCGCCTCTTCCTATAGTCGTAATTCTGTTTTCGTCATTTAGTCCCTGAAAACCAGTGACCACTGGTATGCCACCCTTTTTTAAATATTTTATAATATTTCCTTTATTGATTTGATTAATCCTTGAGTTTTTATATTTTCCTTTAGTCAGAATTGGAATTTGCCAAGATAGCCAAGATCTGGACTCATACCCTTCATGGATTAATCGTCCAGCTATTAAAGAACAGGCTACTTGCTCACCCGAAGAAACCAAAACATCATGTTCTGACTCAGAGAAACCATCACTTATCTCAAATGATTTTTTTATTAACTCATTTGTCACACCACTCATAGCTGAGGAAACCACAATAACCTTGTAGTTTTTCTTTTTGTAATCAATTATTATTTTAGCAACTTTTTTAATTTTTTTAATAGTGCCAACTGATGTACCTCCAAATTTTAATACGACAATTTTCATGATAAAATAATCTTTTAAATTTAAAAAATATTGAATAAATACATGTTGAATATAAAGTCAACTTTAAATGAAAAATAACACAATAAATAAAAAAGAAATAGAAAAATTTTCTAAAATTGCTGAAGAATGGTGGGATCCTGAAGGTAAATTTAAACCATTGCATAAATTTAACCCAATTAGAATTTCATATATAAAAGAAAATGTTATTAAGACATTCAAGCTTGATTATAATGAGACACCCTTTAAAAATATCAAAATTTTAGATGTAGGATGCGGTGGGGGTTTATTATCAGAACCAATGTGCAGGTTGGGTGCAAAGGTGACCGGCATTGATGCATCTGATAAGAATATCAAGGTTGCAAAACTCCATTCCGAAAAAAATAATCTTCTAATAGATTATTTTTGCTCATCCCCTGAAAAATTTAATACAAAAGATAAGTTTGATGTTATCTTAAATATGGAAATTGTAGAACATGTTGAGGATGTAAATTTTTTTTTGAAATCCTGCTGTAAACTTTTAAAAAAAAATGGACTTATGTTTGTTGCAACTTTAAACAGAACATTAAAATCTTATATTTTTGCAATAGTAGGAGCTGAATATGTATTGCGTTGGCTTCCGATAGGGACACATGAATGGGAAAAGTTTATAAAACCTGAGGAATTAATTTCAATACTTGAGAAAAGTGATCTGAGATTAGACAAGGTGGATGGAATGAATTTTAATTTATTAAAGAATAAGTGGAGTGTTGGTAATGATAAATCTGTAAACTATATTGCCAAATTTATTAAAAATTAATTGTTTTCTCTCTCAAACCATGGAACCATCTGAGCATCTATACCTTCTTCTTTAAGCTCTTTTAAATCCTGTTTTGAGGCAGTTCCGTAGATACCTTTGTGTTTTTTTTTACTGTTGTAATGTATTGATCTAGCCTCATAAGCAAAATTTTCTCCAACATAATCAAAGTTATTCTTAATAAATTTTTGATATTCATTGATTGTTTTTTTTATTTTTTGATACTTTATCAAATTCTTTTTCTCATTTTTATGGCTAAAATTTTTACTGATTAACTTTGGTGCCATTAAATTTTTCTCTACTTTTAAAGATCCGCAACTGTGACAATTAATTAACTTTTTACTCTTAAGTTTGTCATATTCCTTTGAAGATGCAAACCAGCTGTCGAATGTTAGTTCGCATTTTTTACACAATAAATTGTATTTGATCATAATACTTACTTAGTTACTATTATACAAAATTTCAATATAGCTAACTTCTGTAGTCTGAATTAATCTTAATGTATTCATTGGTTAAATCCATAGTATAAACTGTAAACCTTTTTTTTCCATTTCCAATGTCAACGCCAATATTTATGTCTAATCCTTTCATGTATTTTGCTGCTTCACTCTCATTGTACTGATTATGAATTTTTCCTTTATTTACAATTATCAAATCGCCAAATTTTATTGATAATTTATTTAAATTTATATCTACATCAGATTTTCCAATTGCCATAATTATTCTACCCCAATTTGGATCTTCACCTGCAATAGCTGTTTTTACCAATGGAGAATTGGCAATCGAAAAACCAATTTTTTTTGCATCTTGCTCCGATTTAGCGTTTAACACGTTTATCGTTACAAATTTCGAGGCTCCCTCTCCATCGGCCACGACTCTTTTGGCAAGATTTAACAATAGACTGTTCAAAGCCTCATCGAATAACTTGATCTTTTTATCATTAATTGTCTTTATTAGAGTGTTCTTTGCTTTTCCTGTGGAGAAAATTGAAATCATATCATTAGTACTAGTATCGCTATCACACGAAATTGCATTAAAAGTATTCTCAATATTTTTTTTAAGTAACTTTTTTAATACATCATTAGAAATATCGGCATCAGTGAAAACATATGCTAATGTAGTTGCCATATTTGGTTGTATCATACCAGAACCTTTCGCTATTCCATAAATCTTTACAGTTGTATTCCCAATTTTACATTCTTCCATTGCTATTTTTGGCTGAGTATCAGTTGTCATTATTGATAGAGCAACTTTCATCCAAATATATTTGTTTTGCGTATATTTAATATTTTTTATTAGTTCAGGAATTTTTGACTTAATTTTTTCTTCAGGGAATTTTTCCCCGATAGTTCCGGTACATCCAAAAATAAGATTTTTTGGTTTAATTATTTTAGGATCATCCTCATCTTCTTTTTGTTTTTCTGTTAATTCTTTTGAGATTAAATCTGCTATATGCTGCATACTTCTATAACCATGTTCTCCTGTAAATGAGTTTGCATTTCTAGTATTGACTATAAGTGAAAAAATTTTTTGAGTTTTTTGACTTAAATTCCATTTAATATTTTCTGACAAAATTTTAGACTGGGTATAAAGTGATGCAAAATTTGCACCATCACGAAAATAGAACATTGCTAAATCATCTCTTTTAGAGTTGTATAAATTAGCACTAACTGAGGATACCGCTAAACCGTCTAGGTGATCAAGGTCTTGATATTGCCCCATTTTTCGATCATGTGATTTTGAGGCTAAAAAATTTGGTAAATTGATTCCCATGATATTTAAAATTTTAATTAAATAACTATATTAAAAGTTGTAATTAAAATGTATATCAAAAACTAATGTTAAATCCTCTAAGCTTTATTTCTAAATTTATTAAATCTGGCAACAAAAAAGAGCTAGAGAGGATTGGCAAAATAGTAGACCAAATCAATCTTTTAGAGGAAAATATAAAAAAACTTAATGATAAAGAGTTTCCTGAGAAAACAATTAAATTAAAAGAAAAAATTCAAAAAGGAACTTCCCTTAACGAGATTTTACCTGAAGCTTTCGCTCTAGTAAGAGAAGCCTCTTTGAGATCAAGGAGTGAGAGGCATTTCGATGTTCAAATAATTGGCGGAGTTGTTCTGCATGAAAATAAGGTAGCAGAAATGAGAACTGGAGAAGGTAAAACTCTTACAATTGCTCTAGCAGCATATTTAAATGCTTTGGAAGAGAAAGGAGTTCATATTGTAACAGTGAATGACTACCTCGCGAAAAGAGATTCTTATGAGATGGGTAAAATTTTCAGTTTTTTAGGCTTAACGTCGGGCTATATAAATAATGATCAAGATGATGAGGAAAGAAAAAAAAATTATGATTGTGATATTACTTACGCAACGAATAGTGAATTAGGATTTGATTATCTTCGAGATAATATGAAATATTCAAAAGATGAAATGGTTCAAAGAGGACACCATTTTGCAATAGTAGATGAAATAGATTCCTGTCTAATTGACGAGGCAAGAACCCCTTTGGTAATTTCAGGGGCTGCAGAAGATAAAACTAATCAATATGTTGCAGTAGACAAAGTAATAAAGCTTCTTAATAAAAATGATTTTGAGGTTGATGAAAAAGACAGAAATATTTTATTAACCAACGAAGGTATAAACCATGTTGAAAGTTTATTTTCTAATGCAGGAGTTTTAAAAAACAATAATTTTTATGATCCAGAAAATCTTGATTTAGTTCATTTTGTGAATCAAGCTTTAAAAGCAAATCATCTATTCAAAAAAGATAAAGATTATCTTGTTAAAGATAACAGCATCAAAATTGTGGATGAATTAACTGGTCGAATATTAGAAGGGAGAAGATTTGGTGATGGTCTCCACCAAGCTATCGAGGCCAAGGAAAAAATTGAGATACAGGCTGAAAATCAAACTCTAGCGTCTATCACTTATCAGAATTATTTCAAACTTTATAAAAAGATATCAGGGTGTACAGGTACAGCTGCTACAGAGTCGGAGGAGTTTTTTGAAATCTATAATCTGAATGTAATTGTAGTTCCAACTAATAAAAAGATGATCAGAAAAGATTTCAATGATCAAATTTTTCGAACAGAGGCGGAAAAAAATAATGCAATCATTCAAAAAATAAAAGAGTGTCATGAAAATAGTCAGCCTCTTTTAATATTCACATCCAGTGTGAGCAAATCTGAGATATACTCCAAACTTCTTACACAGGAAAAAATTAATCACATCGTATTAAATGCTAAAAACCATGAAAATGAAGCAGAGATTATTGCTAATGCTGGTAAAGCTAAATCAGTAATAATTACGACAAGTATTTCTGGTAGAGGTGTAGATATTCAACTAGGAGGAAAAAAAGGATCAATTGAAGACGATCAACTCAAAAAAAATAAAGATTATATAAAATCTTTAGGTGGTTTATTTGTTATTGGAACTGAAAGAATGGAGTCCAGAAGGGTAGACAATCAAGCAAGAGGAAGATCGGGCAGACAAGGAGACGAAGGAAGTTCTATTTTTTATGTAAGTTTAGAAGATGACCTCATGAGAATTTTTGGATCCGAGTCTATGAACAATATTCTTCAAAAACTTGGTCTTAAGGATGGTGAAAGTATAGATCATCCTTGGATAAATAAAGCTTTAGAGAGAGCACAACAAAAAGTTGAGGCAAGAAATTTCGATATTAGAAAAACTCTCATAAAATTTGACAATGTTTTAAATGATCAAAGGCAAGTGGTATTTTCTCAAAGAAAAGATGCTATGGATAGTGAAAAAATTTTTGATTATTCAGATAATTTTTTATCAGAAATAGTTGAAGACTTAATAAGCCTGAAAATTCAAAAGTTATCAAATCCTAGAAATAGTGAGTTTAATAATAGATTAAAGACTATTTTTGGAAAAAGTCTAAACGATGACGAATATAATGAGTTAATGTCTTTAAGTGACACAAAACTAAGAGAAAAAATTTTTGAAAAATTCAAATTTGCTAGAGAAGAGAGATCTAAAATTCTTGGAGAAAATCAATCAAAAGAAATAGAAAAAAGAATTCTTCTACAATCCATTGATTTTAATTGGAAATCGCACATCCAATACTTAGAGCAATTAAGACAGGTTGTTGGTCTTAGATCATATGGACAAAGAGATCCTCTTATAGAATATAAAAAAGAAGCATTTGATTTATTCTCGAATTTACTGGATAAATTAAAACTAGATTATGTAAAAATATTGATGAATCTTAAAGTCTATAATGAACCAACCGAAAAAATAAACCAGAGACAATTAAAAGAAAAATTTAAAAACCTTGGCAAGAAAACAAGTAGAAATGATCCTTGTCCATGTGGATCTGGTAAAAAATTCAAGAAATGTTGTGGAGCTCTATAGAATAAATAAAGTCAGTGCAGCTACAATAACTAAAGTTGCTACAGCAATTGCAATATTTTTTTTAGATTTAATTATTTCTTTAAAATCTAATCCAGGGGTTTGAATTGCGCTTAGACTTTCAGGACTAGATACGAATCCTTTGCTTCTTCCAATTTTTAAGAACTTATCTTTTCTATGATTAAGAATTTCCTCAGCAGTTAAAGTTTTAAAAAAATCTAAATTTTGAGAGATAGAATTCCTTATATTCTCTAAAATCATATCTCTGTCTCTGTGAGCGCCTCCTAAAGGTTCTGGAATTATTTCATCAATAATCTTTAGCTCTAATAAGTCTTTAGCAGACAATTTCATTGCTTTTGCAGCATCGAGCATTTTTTTTGGATCTCTCCACAATATTGTTGCACATCCCTCAGGTGAGATTACTGAATAAATTGCATTCTCAAGCATTAAAACTTTATTTGAAGATGCAAGAGCTATGGCCCCACCTGAACCACCTTCACCAATTACTATAGCTAAAGTTGGAACCTTAAGTTTCATACAACACTCGATTGACTTTGCGATTGCTTCTGCTTGTCCTCTTTCCTCTGCACCAACTCCTGGATATGCACCTGGAGTATCTATAAAAGATATAATAGGAATATTAAATTTATCAGCTAGTTCCATTAACCTGATTGTTTTCCTATAACCCTCTGGTCTCATCATACCAAAGTTTCTCTCAATCCTAGTTTCTAGGTTATCCCCTTTCTCTTGACCAATCACTAATACCGATCGACCATTAAATTTTGCAAAACCAGTAATAACCGATTTGTCTTCTCCATAATATCTATCACCCTCTAATGAGATAAAGTCCTCAAACAAGTTATCAATAAAAAACTTTGATTTAGGTCTATCCTCATGTCTTGCAACTAGCGTAATTTGCCAAGGATCTAAATTCTCATAAATGTTTCTTAGCTTCTCATCTATTTCTTCCTGAGTTTTAGAAATTTTTTTTGTATCAACTTCTGACAAACCTTCTTGATTAAAAGGATCTTTTAATTTCTCTAATTCATTTTCAAGATTTTTAATATCTGTTTCAAAATTTAAATAATTCTTCATATTTATATAATTATACTTATATAATAAAATGACAATAAAATGTCTATGATACTATTATGTAATTGACTTAAATAAGCTAGAGTTTAAATATCCTTCCATGACATCAAAATATCATTCTGTAAATAATCTTAAAGTATCAGAAGAATTATTACTTTTTGTGAATGATGAGTTATTTAATGGCACTAATATTTCTCCTGAAAAATTTTGGAAAGACTTTGACAAAGCGGTTCATGAATTAGCTCCTAAAAATAAAGAACTTATTGATTTTAGAGAAACACTACAAAAAAAAATTGATAAATGGCATATTGATAACAAAGGAAAAAATATTCAAATTGATGAATACAAAAATTTTTTAAAAGAAATTAATTACTTAAAAGACGAAGGTTCAGATTTTAAAATTGAAACAAGTAATATTGACGAAGAGATAACTTCAATAGCTGGACCTCAATTAGTTGTGCCAATTATGAATGCTCGTTACGCTTTAAACGCTGCTAACGCAAGATGGATGAGTTTATACGATAGTTTGTATGGAACTGATGTGATTGAAGAGTCTGAGGATAGTACTTCAGAAAGATATGATCCAGAACGAGGTGAGATTGTAATTAAGTACGGTAGAGATTTTTTAGATAAATATTTCACTTTAAAAGATTTTAGCTGGAGGAAAATAACAGGAATAGCGATTCAAAATAAAGAATTAAAAATATTAAAAGGTGTTGATGTTACAACTCTAAAAGACGAAAATAAATTCGTTGGTCATCGAGGTGATGCAGATAACCCGTCAGCAATAATATTAAAAAATAATAATCTACACATTGAAATATTAAAGAATCCAAGAGCTTTTAGTGCTCAACAGGATCATGCAGGCATAAGTGACATAATACTAGAATCTGCAGTATCTACAATATGTGATAATGAAGACAGTGTTGCGGCAGTAGATGCTCAAGATAAAGTGATCTGTTATAGAAATTGGCTTGGATTGATGAAAGGAAATCTCATAACAAGATTTGAGAAAGAGGGAAAAACATTGGAGAGAAAACTCAATCCAAACAGAAGTTATATTTCAAAAGAGGGAAAAGGATTAAAATTGCACGGTAGAAGTCTTTTGTTGATTAGGAATGTTGGTCATTTAATGACTAATCCCTCAATAATATTGAAAGATGGAAGTGAAATTCCAGAAGGATTGATGGATGCTTTTATAACAACTGCAGCAGCTCTTCATGACACGAAAAAAAAAGGAAATTCAAGAACCGGTTCAATATATATTGTAAAACCAAAGATGCATGGTCCAGACGAAACAGCATTTACAAATGAAATTTTTACTAAAGTTGAAGAAGTTTTAAAATTAAAAAAATACACGTGCAAAATTGGAATTATGGATGAAGAAAGAAGAACATCATCAAATCTCAAAGAGTGTATTAGAACCTTAAAGCACAGAGTTTTCTTCATAAACACGGGTTTCCTTGATCGTACAGGTGATGAAATGCATACATCAATGGAGGCAGGACCAATGATTAAAAAGGGTGATATGAAGTCTTCAAAATGGATTGGGGCTTATGAAAATAACAATGTTGATATTGGTTTGGCCTGTGGCTTTTCAGGTAAAGCTCAAATAGGTAAAGGAATGTGGGCCATGCCTGATAAAATGAAAGACATGCTGGATCAAAAAACTGGTCATCTTAAAGCGGGAGCAAATTGTGCTTGGGTTCCATCTCCAACTGCAGCAGCTTTACATGCTTTACATTATCATGAGATAAATATTTTTGATGTTCAAAAAAAGTTGTCTAAAAGATCAAAGGCTAAAATTGACGATTTACTTACTATTCCTATTGCAGATAGACCAAATTGGTCAGTTGATGAAATAAATAAAGAAATCTCCAATTCTGCCCAGACATTACTTGGTTATGTTGTAAGATGGATTGATCAAGGTGTAGGTTGCTCCAAAGTGCCAGACATAAATAATGTCGGTTTAATGGAAGACAGGGCAACTTTGAGGATTTCTTCACAACATATTGCAAACTGGTTACATCATGGTGTTACAACAAAAATGCAGGTTATGGAAATAATGAAAGAAATGGCAAAAATTGTGGATAAACAAAATGAGAATGATCAAAATTATATTAAAATGAGCTCTGATTATGATAGGTCCATAGCATTTCAAACTGCATGTGAACTTATTTTTAAGGGAAAAGATCAACCTTCCGGATATACTGAGCCACTATTACATTTAAATCGATTAAGAAAAAAATCAGCTTGAATTAGAGTTTATTTTTGATCTATTTTTAAAAGCAGAGAGAAGAGTACCATCATCGAGACTCTCTATTTCACCGCCAACAGGTAAACCTTGAGCTAATTTTGTAATCTTAACATCGGTATCTTTTAAACTATCTTGTATATAGAAAGCTGTAGTTTGACCTTCTACTGTTGCGCTGGTTGCTAAAATAACCTCATCAATTTTATCTTTCTTAACTCTCTCAATTAAAGAATTGATTAATAAGTCTTCTTTTTTATTACCAGCAGATGAGATGGTACCACCTAAAATATGGAAATATCCTTGAAAGATATTTGAATTTTCAATTGACCACTGATCAGCTATATCTTCAACTACACAAATTTTTGTAAATTTTTTTTTTGTATTTTCGCAATTTAAGCATCCAGCTGAATTAGACTTTAAAGTCCCACATAAATTGCATCTTACAACGTTTTTATAAACCTGAGCTAATGTATTCGCCAATGGCCTCACAAGTTCATTTTGGTTATTTACTAGTTTTAAAACAATTCTTTTTGCTGATTTAGGTCCCAGCCCTGGTAATTTTGATATCAACTTAATAAGTTCTTCTATCTCAGAGATATTTTGCATTTACTATAATGGCCATTTGAACCCAGGTATTCCAAGTCCACCTGTTGCTTTTGAAATTTCTTCAGCTGTTTTTGTTTTAAGTTGTGACTTAGCACTATTATGAGCAGCAACAATTAGATCTTCAATTATAGTTTTATCTTCCCTCATAATTTCCTCTGATAATTTGACTGATTGCATCTCTCCCTCCCCATCAAGTACCACTTTTACTGAATTCGAACCTGAAACTCCCTCGACTTTTATTTCCTTTATTTTTTTCTGACTTTCTTTCATTTTTGACTCAAGTTCTTTTGCTTTATCTAAAATTTTTGTAAAATCAGTCATTAGATTCCTCCTCTCCTTTTAAATTAATATCAATTAATTCAGCATCAGGAAAATTTTTTATTACATCTTTATAAATTTTTGAATTTTTTGCTTTATCCATTAAAGATTTCTTTATTTTTTGTTTTTTTTCTTTAATTGAAAAGTCGCCTTTTAATTGACTAAATGAAATAATCCATCTTTCGCTTGTCCAATCAAAAAGTTTTGAGGAAAGATTTTTAACAAAATTTTTATCTAAATTTTCATTAAAAGATATCTCAATCATATTTTTTTCAAATTTTACTAGATTTACATTTTTTTCTAACTCATACTTTAATTTAATTTCTTTTTTATCAATACAGGTCTGTATTAATTTTTCTAAACTGTTAATAAATATTTTTTTTTCTGATTTAACTTCTTTATGAATTTCTGGTTTGCTTTTTTCCTCTTGATAAATATTCTTAATTTGATTTATTGGTTTTGATTGATCATTAATTTCTTTATCTATAACTGGATTTTCGCTCTCATAATTTGCATTGGTATTTTTTTCTAATTTAATTGAACTTAAATGCATCAGCCTTAACAAAAACATTTCCATTGATAAATGTTGATTTGAAACTATAGCAAGTTCATCAAGGGTCGAAATCGTAAATTGCCAAAATAAAATCAATACGCTTGGATCAAGATTTCTATTTAAATCTTTGATCTTTTGAAATTCTTGATCATTTAGTGAAAAATTTGTGCTTTCTAAAGTTAATGACTCAATATTTTTAAAATAATAGAGTAATTCTAGGAAATCATTAATAAAGACTTTGGGTTCGACACCTTGGTCATAAATTTTTCTATAAATCTCTATAACTTTAATCTTGTTTCCTTTAAGAATTAATTCAAATAAATCGATTAACTGTGATTTATCAAAAAGACCAAAAATTTTTTGTGCTGATTTTAAATCCAATTCAGTTTTTGAATTTAAAGTTAATAAAGCTCTATCTAATAAGGAAAGTGCATCTCTTACTGAACCTTCGGAAATTTTCACTATCAATTTCAATGCGTCATCACTAATTTTCCCCCCCTCTTTATCTTTAATACTTTTTATATAACTGAATAGTTCAGATGATTTAATTCTTGATAAATCAAATCTTTGACATCTTGATATGACTGTAACTGGAATCTTTTTTATTTCAGTTGTTGCAAAAATAAACTTCAGATATTCTGGAGGTTCTTCTAAAGTTTTTAAAAGAGCATTAAACGCCTGTTTACTCAACATATGAACTTCATCAATTATAAAAATTTTATACTTTGATGAAGTGGGTCCATATCTTGAAAATTCTATTAATTCTCTAACATCGTCAACTCCAGTTTTACTTGCGGCATCCATTTCCAATACATCAATGTGACTAGAGTTAGTTATCGCCTGACAATTATCACATTTATTCTCACATTCTTTTTGAATTCCATTTGTACAATTTAGTGCTTTTGCAACTATCCTTGCTATAGTGGTTTTTCCAACTCCTCTTATTCCGGTGAATAAATACGCATTAGGAACTTTATTACTTTTTATTGAATTATTTATGGTTTCTGCAACCACATCTTGACCAATAAGATCATCAAAATTTTGTGGTCTATATTTAAGTGCTAATACTTTTGAATTATTGTTCATATTTACGAGGAGACTAGAACCTGAAAAACTGTCTTTACGACTGCTTCCGTTAAGATCTGGTCGGGTTCAAGCAGCATCCACCTCTAGCCTCCGAAACTATTATAACAGTAATAATTTCTTATCTACAATAAAAGTTATTTATTAATTTCTCTTTGTTTGTCGGCTTCAAAAACACCCAGGACGTGAAAATCTTGACAATGTAATCCTAAATCCTCAAGTGATTTTTGTACTCTTGGTTCTTCGATATGACCATCTAAATCGCATAAAAAGAAAAAAGAATCGAAAGAATTTTTTTCAGGATAACTTTGTAACTTTGTTAGATTTACTCCATTGATAGCAAACCCTCCTAAAGATTGATACAAAGCTGCAGGTTTACTTTTTAATTTAAATAAAAAAGAAGTAATATATTTTTTTCCACTAAATTCTGGTTGTAATATGTTTTTACCCATAATAAGAAATCTTGTTAAGTTTCCTTTTTCATTTTCAATATTATTTTTTATTATTTCTAAATTATATGTTTTAGCACTTAATGATGAAGCTATTGCAGCTTTAGTTTTGTCTTCACTTTTTGAAACCATTTCTGCAGATCCAGCAGTATCTGCTCTTACGTGTTCATTTAGATTATTTGATTTTATAAATTTTGAACATTGTGATAGAGCCTGGGCATGAGAAAAAACATCTTTGATTTCCGAAACTTTCGTTCCAGGTAAACCCAGTAAATTATGTTCTATTTTTTGAAAATACTCAGAATAAATATTTAACCTATATTCAAAAATCAAATATTCAATTCCTATGTTACCAGTAATTCTATTTGATTCTGGGATTATAATTTTTGAATTTGTATCTTTTGATGCTTTAACAAAACAATCATCAAAAGTTTTACAAGGCACAACTTCAGCATTAGAGTCTATAGATAAAGCAGCTAAGTGTGAATAAGCTCCGAAAGTTCCTTGAAAATAAATTTTACTCATAGTGACTTATATTCCATTATTTTTTTTATGGCTATAAAATCCTCCTCAGTATCTACTCCAATTGGTGATGATTTTGCAAGAGCTACATTAATATTTATATTATTATCTAATGCTCTTAACTGTTCTAATTTATTTTTAATTTCATTTTGAGACTGTTTAAAAGAAATAAATTTTTTTAAGATTTCTACATTATAACAATAAATTCCTAAATGATGATAAGTGTAATTATTTTCTTTATTTAATTTTCTAACAAAATTTATTGCTCGAGGAAATTTTGCATCATCTAAACTTTCTTCTGTAATTACCTTAACAATATCATGATTTTCAAAAACTTTTTTATTTTTAATTCTTGCTGCTAAGGTTCCTAAATCATGCTTAGTCTGTATCATATGCTTATTTAAATTTTGAATATCCTCAATATTCATCAGTGGTTCATCTCCCTGTAGGTTCATTATTAAATCTATATCTGTTCTACCTAGCTTCACAAAAGCCTCATAAATTCTATCTGTTCCTGTTTTGTGATTATTGCTTGTCAATATTGCTTCTCCACCATTTTTTTCCACATCTTTGATAATTTCTTGATCTTCTGCAGCAACAAATACCTCCCCAATATTAGCTTCTTGAGCTTTTTTATAAACATGAGAAATGATTGATAATCCATTAATTTTTAGCAAGGGTTTACCTGGTAATCTAGATGCTGATAACCTTGAAGGAATAATAACTAATGTCTTCATTTTTCTTTTAATTTTCCATTACAATATAAATAGAGGCAAAAATGTACATTAAAAATATAAGCAATTTTATATTTATAGTGCTATATGTTCAAAATAAATTTAATACATGGATTCTTTTGAGCTTAATAAAATAATAGCTGCAATATTAATGGTAGCACTTCTAATAATTGGTATTGGAAAGCTTTCAAATGTTATTTTTCACGTTGAAAAACCTGAAACACCAGGTTACTCAGTAGAAGTAGAGCAAGCTACTGTGATGAGTTCACAAACAACCTCACAACCAACTGAAGATAAAGTTGATATAGCCACATTAATTTCTATGGGAGATGTCACTACAGGAGAAAAGGTTTTTAAAAAATGTGCTGCATGTCATTCTATTGTAAAGGGTGGAAAAAATAATATTGGTCCAGCATTGTATAATGTTGTTGGAAGAGACGTGGGAGCTGTAGGTGATTATAAATATTCTAAAGCATTGGCATCTTACGGAAAAGCCTGGACTTTTGAGGAGCTTAATGGGTACTTACTTAAACCAGCTAAATGGATTAAAGGAACTAAAATGGCCTTCGCTGGATTAAGAAAAGAAAAAGATAGAGCGTCAGTTATTTTATATTTGAATGAAAATTCTGACAATCCACTACCATTACCTTAATTTTCCAAAACAATATAGTAATATGGATTTTTGAACATGGACTCTGTTAAGAGCTTGTTGCCAAACTTTAGATTTTTTACTTAAAAAAATATCCTCCTCTACCTCTTTACCTCTTGGCAAGCAGTGAAGAAAAATACAATTTTTTTTTGCGAAACTCATTAACTTTTTATTAATTTTAAATTTTTTAAATTGATTCAATTTTTCTGATTTATTAACCTTATCATTCATAGAGATTACTTTGTCCGAAAAAATAACATCAGCTCTTTTAGCTGCTTTTTTTGGATCGTGTAGTATACGTATCTTATTATTATTACTTTTAATATATTTCATTATTATTTTACTTGGCTGATATTTAGTTGGACACCCAATACTTAGTTTAAAAGAAAATTTAATTGATGCTGCGATTAAAGAATTCAAGACATTATTAGAGTCGCCAATCCAAGTGATGTTCAGCTTTGATATTGGTTTCTTCTTAATCTCCTCAACAGTAAAAATATCTGATAAAATTTGAGTTGGATGAGAACTAGGACTTAAACCATTAATTATTGGTATAGATAAATATTTTTTGAATTCTTCTAATTTTTCATCTTTAGATGTTCTGAGCATAAATGCATTCCCAAAATTAGATAAAATTTTTGCTGTATCTTGAATGCTTTCTCCCCCCTTTGATAAATGGAGTTCATCTGGTCTAAGTGTTAAAGTACTTCCGCCTAATTGTTTTATTGCTAAGTAAAAACTTAATCTAGTTCTCAAGCTAGATTTTTCAAACATTTGTATTAACAATTTTCCTTTTAAAGGACTTCCTTTGTCAACCTCAAGATTATTCAGTTTCTTTCTTTGTTTCTTCCTTTTTTTAGCATCAGTAATAATCTTTCTTAGATCTTTTGCAGGAATATCTTTTAAATTAATAAAATGTTTCATTTATCTAAGCTTCGAGCAAACTTTGTCTATAATTTTGATAGCTTGATCTATTTCAATTTTTTTTACATTCAATGGGGGCAAAATACGAACAACATTTTCTGCAGCACGTATAGTAAGCAGCTTATTATCCATCAAATTTTTAATAAATTTTGTTTGATCTGTTTTAAGCTCAATTCCAATCAATAATCCTCTCCCTCTAATCTCTCTAATAATTTTAGGATATTTTTCTTTTATCTTATTTAAATTCGATAGAAAATATTTAGATAATTTCTTAACATTATTTAAAAACTTTCTGCTTGATACTATGTCCATAACTGTATTTCCAACTGCCATGGCCAATGGATTTCCTCCAAAGGTAGATCCATGAGTTCCTGGGGTCATTGCTGCAGCAACTTTTTTATTCATAAGAACTGCACCAATAGGAAATCCACCTCCAATTCCCTTTGCAATCGGCACTATATCAGGTTTCACCTTAGATTTTTCGAAGGCAAAAAAATCACCTGATCTAGATATTCCACTTTGCACCTCATCTAAGATGAGAAGTATTTTTTTCTCATTGCACAACTTTCTCAGTGCTTTTAAGCACCAATCTGGCACAACTTTAATACCACCTTCACCCATTATAGGTTCAATCATGATTGCAGCAGTATTTTTGTTTATCTTTTTTTTCAAAGACTTGTGATTTCCAAAAATGAAATGGTCGAAACCCCCTACATGACCAAATCCTTCGGTCATTTTTTTCGACCCACTCGCAAAAATTGTAGCTAAAGTTCTTCCATGAAAAGAATTTTTAACACATAAAATTCTTGTTTTATTTGGCTTTCCTATTGAATAAAAATATCGTCTAGCAACCTTTATTGCAGCTTCAGTAGCTTCTGCTCCACTATTTTGAAAGATCACATAATCCGCGAATGTTTTTTGACATAATTTTTTAGCTAGTCTTTCTCCCTCTGGGATTTGAAAAGCGTTAGAAACATGCCATACTTTTTTTGATTGAGCATTTATTGTTTTAATTAATTTTGGATGTGCGTGGCCTAACGCTGTTACTGCAATCCCGCTACAGAAGTCTAAATATTTTTTTCCATTATGTGCGTAAAGATAACTTCCTTTGCCATATTTAAAGGAGATTTTTTTTCTATTATAATTTTTTGCCAAATAAGTCATAATTTTTTTAGATAGAACTTTGTATAAACAAAATTATTTAATACAAGTTGCGATTGAATAAATATAATTAACAATTTTTAAATTAATGTTGATAACTGCTAATAATTACTTGTTTTATTAAAAAATATATCAGTATATTGTGTTATTAAATGTTTAATACACATTATATAGAATAAATGAGTTGGACAGAAGAAAAAGTAGCAAAATTAAAAGAATTATGGGGCAAAGGAAATACTGCCTCACAAATAGCGGAGATTATAGGCGGCATCTCACGTAATGCCGTCATTGGAAAAGCCCATAGATTAAATCTCTCTGCTAAAATTAAGACTAGATCTGCATCTAATCAAAATGATCCAAATTTAATAAAAGAAAATGGTAAACTAAAAAACAGAAAAATAAGAAGGAATAACTTTAAGTCTTTGATAATCGAAAAAGACTTTGAGCCCGAAAATCCAAAACAACTAGAAGAATTAGATGAAAATTTATGTAAGTGGCCTATCGGACATCCTAATGAGGAAACGTTTTATTTCTGTGGAAGATCATCATTAAAGGATTTTTCATATTGTAAGCTCCACTTACTTTATGCTTATCAGCCCAAAGGTAAAAAAGAAGAAAATAATGTAAAAGATGAAGATGATGATTTAATCGAAAGAAAAATACAAACTGGTTAATCATTGATTGCTATTTGTTTTTTACAACTTTTTTAAAATCATATTTCTCAGTCGAAAATTGACCACCACTTCTCCACATATAGCAATATTTCTTTACCTCGTCATAAAAACGCAGTTTACTAGGAAAACCTAAATCAAAATTAGTCTTGTACTTTCCTGATGCAACATTATCATATTTTAATAATCTTAATTGATCTTGGGTAATAAGAGGTTTTGGAAGCAATTGAAAAAATTTTGCAGATAAATTTGCTAAAGGGAATGGAAAAGGTATTAATATTCTTTTTTTATCAATCAAGTCTAGAAGAATTTTTAAAATATCTTTAAAAGTTAAAACTTCTGGTCCTATACATTCAATAATTTGAGAATTTACATCATGCGATAAAATATAGTAAATTATATCAGTTAGATCAGAACAATGAATAGGAGAAAATTTTGTTTCTCCAGAGTAATAAAGTGGAAAAATAGGAAGTCTATTTAATAATGTCATAAATTGAGTTGTAAAATTATCAGATCTAGAAAAAACTACAGAAGGTCTCAAAATAATTGATTTTGAAAAATTTCTAATAATCTCTTTTTCACCATCAAGTTTGGTTTTTGCATACTTAGAGTCTTTAGCTTCATTTATACCTAAAGCAGACAAATGTATAAAGCTCTCTAAGTCATACTGTTTACAAAGTTTAGCTAAAAGGGCTGGAAAAACTGTATGAATATTTTTAAAAGTATTTCCTTTTTTATTTTCATACAATATTCCAATTAAATTGATACAAATATCAGATTTTTCAAACAATTTTCTAATTTTTTCCTCATCGTGAATATCTGACTCTACGATGTCTATATAACCTGCATTGGCTTGAGTTTTTATTTTTAAACCTTTTTGATGTATATTTCTTGTGACAACTATGACTCTTAGGTTATTTTTTGTAAGTTTTCTTATCAAGTTTGAACCAATTTGACCACTGCCACCAAAGATTAGACAATTTTTAGCTTTCATATATATATGCTTATTAAATGAGTATTGATATTAAACTTCACAAAAAAGATTTACCAGATGATTTAAATTTAGGCAATGTTATTGCTGTGGATGGTGAATTCATGGGATTAAATATTAGAAGAGACCCACTCTGTTTGATCCAAATTTCAACAGGAAATTTGGACGCGCATATTGTTCAATTAGATAGATCAAACTATAAGGCACCAAACTTAGTCAAAATCCTTAATAATAAAAATGTTACAAAAATTTTTCATTATGGTCGCGCTGATATGGCTTTTATAAAATATTATTTAAAAACTGAAACCAATAATGTACTGGATACTAAGATAGCATCTAAATTATCAAGGTCATACTCTGATAATCACTCGTTAAAAACTTTGATCAAAGAATTCATAAACATTGATATTAGTAAACAATTCCAAAATTCTGATTTTGGAGGTGAACTGACAAACGCACAACTTAAATATTGTGCTAACGACGTATTGTATCTTCATAAAATTCATGATGAATTAAATAAAATTTTGATAAGAGAAAAAAGAGTTGATTTGTATAAAGATTGTTTAAAATTTTTAAAAACTAGAGTTGATTTAGATCTTGCATTTTTTAAGGATGATATTTGGTCACATTCATGAAAAAAAAAAATTTTAGAATAATTGCGAAGGAAGTTATTGATTTAGAAATCAAAGCTTTACAAACTTTAAAAAAATCTTTAGACAAAAATTTTGATATAGCTGTAGATGCAATCGTAAATTGTCAATCAAAAGTCATATTATGTGGTGTTGGTAAGAGCGGAATTATAGCAAATAAAATTTCAGCTACATTATCTTCAATAGGAACACCTTCTTTCTCCTTATCCGCAAACAATTGTTCTCATGGAGATATGGGAAGTATTACTAAAAAGGATATCTTAATTCTCCTAAGCTATTCAGGTAATTCGATTGAACTTAAAAATATAATAAATTATGCGAATAGAAATAGAATTTTATTAATTGGAATCACGTCCAAAAAAAATTCAGATCTTTATAAAAATTGTGACATAGGTTTAATTACTCCTGAAGTAAAAGAAGCTGGTTTAAATATGATCCCAACATCAAGCACTATTAATCAATTAAGTCTTGGTGATGCTTTAGCTATTTCAACATTAAAAAGAAAAAAAATTAACAATTCTGATTTTAAAAAATTTCATCCTTCTGGAAGTATTGGAGAAAAACTTAAAACTGTTGAGGATTTGATGTTAACCCGAAATAAAATTCCCTTTATAAATGAAAATAAGTCAATGAAAGAAGCATTGACAATAATGACAAAAAAAAAATTAGGAACACTAATTGCTATAAATAAGAAAAACCTCACATCTGGAATCATCACAGATGGTCAAATAAGAAGGTTCAATTCAAAGTATGCTAGTCTAAACAATTTAAAAGTAAAAGATGTTATGACAAAAAATCCAATAAAAATTGAAAAAAAAACTTTAGCAGCCAAGGCATTATCGATAATGAATGAGAATAAAATTACTTGTTTGTGTGTTTATAGTCACAAAAAAAAATCTAAAACAATTGGAATAATTCATGTTCATAATATTTTAGATAGAAAAATTTACTAGTTTAGATGAACAAAAAAATTTATCTTCAACTGATATTGATCTTTTTGTTAGTTGTTCTAAGTCTTTTTTTCTATAAGGAATATTTTGATACAAATACTGATGTAAAAAAAATCACTAAAAAAATTGAGAAAGATAAAAAAATCAAACAAGATAATAATGAGGCTACGTCTAATATTATTGAAAATTTAAAGTATGTTTCAAAGGATTTATTGGGAAATACTTATATAATTGAAGCTGACTCAGCTGAACTAATTGAAAAAGAGAAAAATAATATCGTTTTAATGAAAGTAACTGCCAAAATAATACAAAAGAATGAAGACATAATCTATATATATTCTGAAATTGCGAATTATAATAAAGTTAACAGCAATACTATTTTTGAGAAAAACGTTAAAGTCAATTATGGAAAACAAAAACTTGA
>CACEWC010000012.1 GCA_902563075.1 uncultured Pelagibacteraceae bacterium | reverse complement strand
AGCATCTTTGAGTTTTACATCCTTTTGTCCAAATATATTTTCTTGTTCTTTTTTACTCATTTTTGAAATTTGAAAACATTTTTCTTTTAATTTTTCAGGAACTTTATTTTCAAAAATCTTAAATAGTTCCTCTTTTTCTCTACTGAGAATAAGTTTATCTGGAAAATTGGAGGTGATTAAATTCAATCCATGAATAGATGATCCATTTTCTGAAATATAAGGAAGATTTACTCCAAGCTCTTCATTAAATTTTTCAATTTCCTTTTCTGTTTTGCTAGAATTTGGAATAATAATCACACCTTTATTTACAAGGCTTTTTATATAATCTTTGATGCTATCAAATTTAAAAGTATCTCTGTGCAAAAGAGATCCATCTAAATCAGTAAAAATTACAATTGTAAATTTTTTATCCATTATTTAGATTACTATATAAATTTTAAAAATGGCCAAAAAGTTATAAAAAAACAAAAATAACCAAACTCATTATGAGCAGAGTTACATTAAATATGTAAATAATTAGATTTATGAATAATTTATGATGAAAAAAAAATTTTTAAAATTTTTTTCCATTTATTTTTTTTTAGCTTTATTTTTTTCTAAAGCTATAGCGGAACCAACTCTTGTACGAAGTAAAGCAGTTGAAAATGTAAGTAGCTTCAACACACACGCATTAACTTTTAATAACGATGGAACCAAAATGTATACATCATCGATGAAAGCATCGCAAACAGGAGATAAGGTTTACGAGTATGATTTAACAACAGCTTACAATATTTCTACTGCAACCTTACGAACCAGTATAGATGTAGGTTCATATCCCGAACCAGGACTTTCAAACACTGGTAATCATGGCGCTATGCAAGTTGTATTTAATAATGACGGTACAAAAATGTTTATTGCTGATCATAATAGAACTATTATTGAATGGACGTTAACTACACCATATGACATTGATACTGCAAGTACTACTTTTAATTTAGGTCAAAGTTTTGATACAGGCGGTCAAGAAAAAAGACCGACCTCAGTTGCGTTTAATAATGATGGAACTAAAATGTATGTTGCTGGAAATGAAAAAAGTAATGCCAATCCTGGTGAAGTGAATGAATACACACTTGATACCCCATTTGTCATTACATCAGGAGTTACTCATATTAATACTGAAGACCTAAGTTCTGATCACAGTTATATAGACGGAATTGTCTTTAATTACGACGGCACTAAAATGTATACAACTGACGATGAAGATAATTTAATTAATCAATATAAACTAACAACAGCTTTTGATACCTCCACTCTATCACTTGAGGGAACTCTTGATTTATCTAACTACAGCGGCTTAGGAAATGCAAGAGAAACAGCATTTAATTCTGATGGAAGTAAAATGTTTGTAATTGATCAGGATGGAGAAGTTTATGAATTTGATTTAACTTGTAATTGGAGCATAATCGTTGGTGCTTGTGATGATCCAATAACTACTTCTGATGGGGGTAAAGATATTTTAAGCTCAATTGAGTCTCAAACTGCAACTGCTAAACAAATTGCTATTCAAGCAAGTACTCCAGTTCTTAACCGTATGTATTGGTTAAGAAGACATAGAACTAATGATCAATTAAGTAACCAAAATATTAGATTAAACTTTTCTAATTCAATGATGGCATCGCTTTCTAACATTATTCCTATATCAAATAAAACAAATGAAGTTCTAGACAAATTATCAGATGAATGGTCATTTTGGAGTGAGGGTAGTGTAAGTTTTGGTAGAACTGGAGACACATCTACTTCATCATCAAAGAAAATTGATACCAGAGGTATTACAATTGGCATGGATAAAAAGATAAGCGAAAATAGATTATACGGTTATGCTTTTAGATTAGGTAAAGACGATGTTGATGTTGGCACATCTGGGACTAGTTTAGATACTGACTCTTTTAGTGTATCTTATTATGGAACTTTTATTCATGATGATAAAAGATTTACAGAAGGCATCATTGGAGTGAGCACTTTAAAGACTGATCATATTAGAAAGGGGGGAGGAAGCACTAGAACAGGAGAGAGAGATGGTGCACAAATATTTGGTTCACTTAACTACTTAACAACATATAAAAAAGAAGATTTTAGTATTACTCCTAATTTAAGAATTGATTTAAGCTATACAGATTTGTCGACATATAGAGAAAAAGGTCCTTCAGCTTTAGTTTTTAAATCTCAAACAATTGAAACTGGAATGATATCTGCTGGTTTTACCATAAGTGATATTTTAAATTTTAATACTTTTACTTTTAAACCAAATGGTGGATTAGAGCTTGGAGTAGATTTTAGTCCGTCTTCAGATGCAAAATATCGTTACCTATCGGAAACTACCGAATACACAAAATCTATCAGCCAAGACTCAAAAAATTTAAGAGCAAATATTGGATTTGATATATTAACAAATGATGGTTTTTCTATAATGACTATTTATGAGAGAAATCAAAGTGATAATGCTCATAGTGATACTTTATATTTAGGATTTGGTTATATACCGACAGACAATATTGAATATGCTATGACTTTAGATAATGACAAAGCATCTTTGAGTTATAAGAGAGATTTAAATGGTTTCAATATCAGAATGAGTTCGAATTATAGCCTGATGAGTCAAATACCTGAATATGGTGCAAACCTAGAAATTGTAAGTACATTTTAACAAGCTAGGATCTGTCTAGGATCTAGATAGGATAAAATAAAAAAATTTTACTTATTAATCTTGTTCAATTATAAATATTAGCATAAATACTCATGAAATTCATTAATGCCCTCGTGGTGAAATTGGTAGACACAAAGGACTTAAAATCCTTGCCGCTTGCGGAGTGCCAGTTCGAGTCTGGCCGAGGGCACCACTAAAATGAGTAAGATCCAAATTATCTCTGATAAGAATAGCAGATCATTAAATATAAAAAAATTATTGATTAAGATTTTAAAAAAAAATGAAATAAAAAAACCAAATCTAATAATCGTTATTGGTGGAGATGGTTTTATGCTTCAAACTTTAAAAAAGAATAGAAATTCAAAAAAATCTTTTTATGGAATAAATTCTGGAAATTATGGTTTTTTGATGAATAAATACTCATCAAAAAATTTAATTAAAAATTTATCAAAAGCTAAAATGATTTCAATTTCACCATTAGAAATGACAGTGAACAATAAAAATAATCAAAGCAAAAAACACATAGCAATTAATGAGGTATCAATTTTACGACAAAGCCGTCAAGCAGCATCTTTATCAATAGATTATGGATCTAAAAAACTAATTAAGAATTTAGTTTCTGATGGTGTTCTTGTTTCTACGCCTGCTGGAAGCACAGCTTATAATTTATCTGTTCACGGCCCTATTTTAGGTCTTAATTCAAAAAAGTTATCTATTTCACCCATAAGTGCTTTTAGGCCACGAAGATGGAAAGGCAAAATAGTAAATGATAGCTTAAAAATAATTATTAAAAATTTAAATACCAAAAAAAGACCTATTAGTGCAGTAGCTGATAACATTGAGGTGAGAAATGCCAAAAAGATAACTATTAAAACAAATAAGAATATTAAATTTAAACTTTTGTATGACAAAAGTAGAAGTTTACAAAAAAAAATTAAAATAGAACAATTAAGAAGAGAGACATCTTAACTTTAAGTTAATATTAAAAATAAAATATGAAAAAAGTTTTTTTATTTGTTTTGTTTTTCTTAATTTTTTTTACTTCGAAATCATTTGCGGATTTACAATTTAAACAATCAAAAGATATTTCTGATGATACTGATGATTTGAGAGGAATTTTTATAAAACCAGATGGTACGAGATTATATGTAACTAATGATGAAGATGATGATGATCAGTCAGTTATTGAATATTCCTTAACAACACCTTTTGATATTAGTACTGCAGCAAAGTCTTCTGAGACGCTACTTACAATTCAAGAGGGTGGTGGTTCAGAGGTTATGGATAATCCTCATGCTATTGAATTTAAACCAGACGGGACTAGAATGTATGTAATACGTAGTGATGGTACGGCTGGTAATACAGTTGCATTAGAACAATTTAGTTTAAGTACCCCATGGGACTCTTCTACTATAACCTGGACAGGCAGAACTGACTTACAAACTGGATGTACTACAAGTATACAATCAAGAGGGTTAGACTTTAAACCTGACGGCACAAGAGTATTTATTGGAAATGAAGGTAACGACATAATAGCTCAATATGATTTAACAACACCATGGGATATAACAAGTATGACCAATCAATTTTGCTCACCCAGCATAACAAGTGATGAGACTAAATTGAGAAATATACAACTTAGTTCAGATGGAAAATTTTTATATGTAGGTGGTAATACTGGCGATGATATAAATAAGTATTCTTTAACAACACCTTATAACATCACATCCATAAGTCTAGAAACATCTTATTCAATATCTGCTCAAACTGGAGAAATGAGAGGATTTATTTTTTCATCAAATTTCACAAAACTATATGTTACCGGAGATGATGGAGACAGCTCTGGTGATAATGTAATTTATGAATATGAGATTGACTGTGCTGGAACTATAACTTGTCTTGATGCATCAACTAATGCTGAAGTAAAGGCTATTATTGAAGCTAACGTAGAGTCCGCAAAACGTATAATTAGAAAAAATACACTTCCAGTATTTCACAGAACTGAATGGCTTAGAAGACATAAAAATAAAGATAATCTCTCAAACTTTAATACAGAGATAAATTTTACAAATGAAAAAATTGCAAGACTAGTTAGTGCCTTAAAAACTCTTAAAAAAGAAAAAAATAGAACTTACACTAGTGATGATTGGTTTCAATGGAGTGAGGGTAGAATAAGTGTAGGTAAGAGGCATGCGATAAATACCTCACCTAGAGAAATTCATAATTATGGTATTTCAATTGGAGCTGATAGAATTAAGGAAGAAGATAGAGATACAATGTATGGTTATGTTTTGCAATATGGAAAAGATAATATTGATATTGGTGCGTTAGGCACAAAACTAGACACAGACTCATATAGTTTAGCTCTTTATGGCACAAAAATTCGAGAAGATGATTTTTTTACGGATGGGATTATTGGTTTAGGTTTATTAGATATTGACCATACTAGAATTACTCATGGTAACATTCTTAAAGGAGATAGAGAAGGACTACAAATATTTAGCTCAATTAATTTGGGTAAAAGATTACATGATCAAAAACTTAACTTGAGTCCTGGAATTAAATTAGATTTAGGATATACAAAACTTAAAGCATTTAGAGAAAGCACTACATTAGGCAACTCTTTATCCGATACTTTAGTTTACAGAGATCAAAATATTAAATCTGCTTTAGCTTCAGTTGGAGTACTTTTTGATACAACTGATAAACAAGAAGAAAAAACTATTAATCATCATGGAAGATTAGAATATGTAGGAGACTTTAGTCCGTCATCAAATGCAGAATTTTATTATTTGAATAATCAAAGCACAATCTATGATTATAAAGCAAACAACAAATCAAAGCATAATTATAGAGTTGGTTATGGTTTTGACATAACATCAATAACAGGTTGGTCAATGGTTGCAAACTTTGAGAGAATTGGTGCAAGTGGAAAAGGTTATCATAATGAATTTTACTTATTATTAGGATATGTCCCAATAGATAAGATGAATTTTACATTTGAATTTGATGATTCAAATAATACCATTTTAGAATTCTCCAATAAAATAAATGATTATGACTTAAGGATTACCTCTAATTATAACTTCTTTAGTAATATTACAAATTACAGCACAAATATATTAATTATTAATAATTTTTAATTATCAAAAAATATTGAAGTGAAAGATTCAAAAAAATAATAAAAAAAAGAATATAAATTAAATTTTTGTATTAAATAAATATAAGTTTTAAAAAATTAATATAGAACAACGAAGAAGATAAACGTTAAGGCTTATGAGCTTAGAGTCATTATTACCAAGGTATTTCTTTATTTAAAAGGTCAACAAATTTTCCATTTAATTTATCAAAATTATTTGAAATTAGGTCAATTATAATTTCTGCACATTTATCAGATGACATGTATCCTTTTTGGTTCATATTTGTTTTGATATTACCTGGGTCTATTGCAAATACAGAAGTTTTATTTTTTTTTCCTATATCCTCAGATAAATTTTTTGTGATTGAGTTTAAAGCTGTCTTAGATGTTCTATAAATATAAGCATTTCCCTGGTTATTCTTTGAAATGCTACCACCTTCACTACTAATATTGGTTATAATCTTAATTTTTTCTCTTTGATCTTGACTTAATAAACTTAAAATCTTTATTATCGATAAGGAGTTCAACATAATAATATCTAGAAAGTATTTAAAGTTAATATTATCTATATTTTGATTATTTGACCCAAATGAGCCTGCACAATGGAGAATTACAGTTGGTGTAAATTCTTTTAGTTTTACTTTTAACTCCCCATAATCGTTTTCATTAGAAAGATCACATTTTACTTTTATAAATTTTTTTGTATCTTCATCTTTTAAAATAATTTTATTATTATTATATATCCCTAAAACTTTGTTATTTACTTTAAGTATTTTTGATAAAGAAAGTCCAATGCCAGAACTTGCGCCTGTGATAAGAATATTTTCATTAATTAATAATTTTGGTTTTTTAAAATTTTTTTTAAATTTTAAGTTATAAATAAACTTGTTAATTTTTGTTCTTAAACCCATATCTAAATACTTAAAATTATTTGTTGAATATTCATTTATAATATTAGCTCAAGATAATGTAATAATAATTTTTAGAACATTTAGCCTTTTTTAACCATTTAATCCAATATATTGAATATGAATTAAAAATTTGATATCGATTCACCTAATTTTAATTAATTTTTTATGGAAGAGATTGAGTCATATATAGTTCTTTTATTATCCAGTATTTTAATAAGATATAGTTTGATTTATTCACATCAGCCTTGGGCTAAATCATATTCTCAAACTATAACCTTTTTGCTTCTTCCAATAATCACATATACAATAACTGTAACTATAGCTGGTAACATTGCATTATCTTTAGGAATGATAGGTGCTCTTTCAATAGTAAGATTTAGACACCCAGTCAAGAATCCACTTGAGTTGGTGATGTACTTTAACTTGATCACACTAGGTATTGCCGCAAGTGTAAGGACGAAATGGGCAATTAATCTAACTTTGATAACAATTTTAATTATATTTATTATTAGATATGCACATATTTACTATAAAAAATATTTTAAAAAAAATTTGTTTAATACATCTTTTTCAGAAGGAGTTGAGTATAGTACATTGGAAATTTATTCATCAAAAAAAATTGATTCTATCGAAAGTATATCAAATCTTAAAAAAGTTATTTACGATAAAGAGGATGGTTATATTTATTATTTGAGTTTTGAAAAAGAAGAGGAATTAAGATTATTCAAATCTGAAATAGAGTCAAAGGAAGAGATTAAAAGAATTGAAACAAATGTGGTTTAAAAAATGTTTTAATATAAGTTTAACACTTTTATTAATATTTTTTACTCAATCAATTAGCGCTGCCTCTAAGGAATGTAAAAGCTTTACCGCAAATTCGTCAGAGTTTAAACAATTAAAAAATATAAATATTAACACAATTAAAAATAGAAGATTTCAAACAAATAATATAAATATTTTAATTGATCCAAGAAAATCAATTTTACCAAAATTTAAATCAAAGTTTTTATCAAATTTGACTGTCGAATATTCAGATAGCACTAAATGCAGTTATCAAGCTTATATCAGACAAAATGGAGATATGAGAGATCACATAATTTTGAAAAATGGAAAAATTTTTCAAAGCTTAGATGTATCTTTACTAGATGGTAATATAAACGGAATCGTAAAATTTAAGTTACTTTTAGAACACACCAGGGGTGTAAAAGAAGATGAAATAATTATTACAGAATTATTAAGAGAGTTAGGTTTTCTTTCACCAAGAACAAGTTTAGTTAATACAAATATTAATAATGCTCAATCAAAAATGATTTTTCAAGAAAAATCTGTCAAAGAGTTAATTGAATACAATCTAAAAAGAGAGGGACCAATTTTAGAGGGAAATGAAAATTTTATGTTTTTATTTCAAAGTGAAATTCTCAGAGATGGCACAGCCCAATATGAAGAAACGTATAGTGCAATGGAGAGAGGAGTTGGTTTACAATTATCAAAATTATCAAATTCAAACTGGTCAATGAAAAGTCAAAATCACTTGCATATTTCTTTTAATGCAATATCAGAATTAAATAAAATATATCTTAACTTTATAAGTAATTATAAAAATAAGATAAATAACTTTGATTTTCAAGGTTATGGTCTTAGCAATGCAATGCTTGCAGGAAACAATGAAGCATTTATTCAAAAATTAAATCTTTACAATATTCTTTTACATTCCGCAGGAGCTGAACATGGATTACTACCTCATAACAGAAAGTTTTATTGGGATAGTATAAATCAGTATTTTGAACCTATTTACTATGATGGAACTCTGGATATTGAAAAAAGTATTGTAAATCAAGTTTTCTCTAAAGATTTGTGGCTTCCTTACCACGGAAACATACTTGATGATCACAATATATTAATAAAGAAAATAAAAAATATTAACCTCGATGATTTTTATAAAAAATTAGAGAATAAAAACATCGGAATTGAAAAAAATTTAGTAAAAAATAAAATAAACGTATTGATCAAAAGTATTGAAACATCTCTTTTAAATTCAACTAAAATAGACAAAAAGTTAGTTGATTTTAACAGGGATTTATCATTTTCAAATAATTACAGAAATATTTTAATTAACAACTTAAAGAAAAATAAACTTAATTCAAAATTTGTTAAAATAATCAATCAACAAAAGGGTATTACTTTACTAGATAATTGTAATGTTATTTCAAATAATTGCACTACCAAGGCTTATAATATTTATAACTTAAAAGACAGGATAGAATTAAGAAAAATTATCGAGTCAGATTTTAAAAATGATGGTTTTTTCTTTGATGTCGATCCTTTTATAATCTCAGATAAATCGGACTATGAAAAAATAAAAATTCAAACTTCAGACTTAATTTACAACAAGAGAAATATTGAAATTGATTATAATTCAGAGAATAAAATATTAAAAATTTTACAAAAAGAGCCGGGATCAAGAGTTTATTTTAATAATGGTTCACTTAAAAATGTTTCAATTGATTTTAAAGGGATTTTAGAAAATGAATTAATAGATTTTCCGATTGACAAATTTGGAAATACTGGATGTTTAACTTTCTCTAATATTGAATTTAGCAACGTCAGTATAGCAAGTAAAGATGCAAACTGCGAGGATGCAATAAACATAATAAATAGCAAAGGAAGAATTAAAGATATATCTATTCACAACACTTTAAGTGATGCACTTGATTTAGATTTTTCTAATTTATTCATTGATAACGTTTCAATAAAAAATGCTAAGAATGATTGTGCTGACTTTTCTTTAGGAACATATGAGATAAAAAATTTATTAACAGAGTATTGTGGTGATAAATCTGTATCAGTAGGAGAGAATTCAAAGTTTAGAGCTAAAAAGATAGTTTCAAAATTTTCTAATATCGGCATTGCCACAAAAGATGGCTCTTTCTCATTGATAGACACAATTAATATTCAAAAAACTAAATATTGCACTGCTGCTTATAACAAAAAACAAGAATTTATTGGTGGAAAAATTGAAATTAATAAAATTAGTTGCGAAGACTACTTTGATAAAAAATTGCTGGACGAGTCATCTGAAATTTCATTTCAAAATGAACAATTTAAAACTTCAATAGTTAAAAAAAAATTCCAAATTGACACAAAAGAAAATCTAATCGAGGATATTCCTTTAAAAGATGAAAATGGGAATTTTTTAGCTGTAATTGAAATACCAAAAGATTCAAATGAAAAATGGGAAATATCAAAATTAGAAAATAACTTAGAAATTGATTTTAAAATGGGTGAACCAAGAATTATTGGATATGGAAACTATATTTCCAATTATGGCATTATACCAAGAACTTTCTTCTCACCTAGACTTGGTGGCGATGGAGATCCATTAGATGTTTTAGTATTTGGTGATAGAATTAAAAGAGGTGAAGTTGTAAAGGTTTATCCAATTGGTTTGTTAAGAATGACAGACTTTGGAGAGAATGACTTTAAAGTTATTTCAGTCAAAGTTGAGGATTATCCAAATATTAACCCTAAGAATGTTAATGAAATTTTTGCAGGTGTTTATGAAATTATCGAGAAAAATAAAGACTGGTTCTCAAAATATAAAGGTTTAGATGTTGTCAAATTCATTGATTATGGAAATTCTTACGATGCTGTAAATCTTATTAACTTATCTAATAAAGAATTTGATAAGTACGGAATTAGAGTTTTTTAAAATGTCATTTCGTATAGAAGAAAAAATTTTAGTTAGCAGTAAAAATAACTTTTTAGTTCAAAAATTTCTTTCGTGTAATAATGCTAAAAGATTATTTGAACCACGAATTGTAGAAAGTCTATATTTTGATAATGATCAATACGAAATGCATAAAGACTCTGAGGAGGGTATTGCACCTAGAAAAAAGATAAGAATTAGAACATATCCAAAGACTAGTATAAAACATTTTCTAGAAATTAAAATTTCAAGTGTTGAAGGCAGATATAAAACTTCAAGAGAAATTAAAAATCATGAATTATTAAAATTTTTAAAAAATGGTATTTTTGATTATCAATATGGACACTGTAAACCTAGAATTTATGTGCGATATGTACGTGAGTATTTTTTAATAAAGAATATAAGAGTTACTTATGATAAAAATATTGAATATTTAAATTCAAATAAAAAATTTATAGCTAAAGAAAATAGTTCAGTTTTAGAGATTAAGCCAGGATTAGAGAAAAATATGGATGATATTAGTTTAGATTTTCCTTATAGCAGGAGCAGGTACTCTAAGTATTGTTTTGGTGTTAATAAGCTAAACAGTTTGTAACGGTAATTTAAAAGCAGTGGTGCCCCCGCACGGATTCGAACCGCGGACCTATTGATTACAAATCAATTGCTCTACCAGCTGAGCTACAAGGGCATTAAAATAATGAGTAGATGTTTAGTTTAAATAATAAAATAAATCAATCTATAAAAGATTTAAAATTAAAATAAGACAGCTTAATTATTTCAATCATTTTTTTATTTTAACGAGATAATTTGATCTACCGTAATTTCTTTTATATTTTTTTTCATCAAATGGATGATATTTAAAATAAACGTATCCTAAATTTTCTTTAAAAAAATCTAACATTACATCAGAGGAATTAATATGAACATTTGAAAAACCGTTGCCTGGAAATTCCGATGTATGTGAATGACACAATGATATAAGACAATCATTTTTTGCGACCCTTATGACTTCCGATATAGCTTTTGATGGTTCATTAGTATAAGTCAAAACCCATCCCATTATAATTAAATCAAAAGAATTATCTTTAAAAGGTATATCAACCATATCACCCAATGTTATTAGGTCAGAGTAGGATTGTATATCAATAGATTTAATATTCTTTAGTTGAAAACCATAAGATACTAATTTGAATAGTTCAGACTCAGTTCTTGGACCTATAGATAAAACTTTCATGTCTATAAATTTTGGAAAGTCTAAAGCTTTTAATGGCCATAAGGTAATAGCTGATCTATCAGCATTAAATTGTTTTATTCTTTTAGGTAAATTTAAAAAAATATTTTTTAAATATTCTGTATTTTTTTGCAATGAGGTTTCTTTATCCTCACTATTAAAACCCATAACATCAGGTTTTGTGTCTATTGGATAAAAAGTTTTATGTGACTTTTTTATATGATGGAAATAAATAAATCTTATAATACTTATAAATGATATTGAGTAAGGAATACTGAACAGTGCTCTTGTAAAGTAATGATTAAAATTTACAAAATACTTTTTTTGAAAAATATTCATTCTTAAAAAAAGACTTTATTTTCTCTTTTGTATTTAAAATGACTGTTAAGTATTTTAAGTACATTGAAAAGTCCGTAGGGTTTTGATGTCTCTCTAACAAATTTTTCATTTAGGTCATATATATTCATGTCTGAGGTTTTTAATTTTCTATTAGCTGTAGCAATAAATTGTACTTGTATCATTTCTCTAAAATTATTTGGCACCCCTGCCTTATGAATACATTCTGGTGAGCTAAATAAAAAACAATCACCTTTTTTCCCTACATTTTTATAAATTAAATTTTTATCTTCAATTGGCGTATAATTATTTCTGTTTTTATAATTAGAATTTTTAAAAAATTCTTTAGTTTTGTTTTTATAAACTATATGTAATGGCCCATCACCTTCATTAACATCCATCATATTAATATGTAATTTAAAATATGTCATCAAGTACCCATCGTTGTGATAATGATTAGCATATAATTGTTCACTTTTAGCTTCTACAACATCAGCATTTACATTTCTCCAGGCTTCCACATTCGCGATAATTATATTTGAGTTATAATATTTTTGTAAATCTTTAATTAAAGGATTTAATTTTTTGATTAATTTTTCTTTAAACTCTGATTTAATATTGTCATTAATTTCAAAAAGTTGTTTTTTGTCATTTGGATTTAAACATTTGATATTTTTTTTTAAAAAATCTATCTCATTTTCAAAATTGATATCTAGTTTTACAAAACCATTCTCATTGAACTCTCTCAATTTTTTATTCTCTATATTCGCGTTAATAATTCTTTTATTAAATATCTTATTAAAAATTACGTAAGAAACCGGAAGTCTTGCATAAAGAAATTTTAAAGAAAAATTAAGTGATAATGCGTTTAATAATTTATACAATCTCATTTTTTCTATATAATATATTATTTTCAATAAACCATTAAAAAAATATAAAAAATTGGTATAAAATTTAGACATAATGAATGCTTTTAAAAAAAAATTGTTATTTTTTATGCCTTCAATTGAGGAGGGTGGAGTTGAAAAGAATTTGTTTATAATTTCAAACTATATTCAAAAAAAAAAAATTAAAGTTGAAGTATTAACTTGTAATTATAATAAAAAAACGAAATTTAACAAAAATATTAAAATAATCGGTACACAAAGTAGTTTTTGGTACAATAAAAATAGAAAAATTAAGTACACAGTGTGTCTAATTATTTTGTTTTTCCATCTTTTACTTAATAGAAAAAAAACATTAGTTTTTTCTTTTCAAGCTAATATTTATGCAATCTTTATTTGTAAGATTTTAAACACAAAGATAATAACCAGGTCTAATTCATCACCATCTGGTTGGTCAGAAAATTTCTTTAAAAGAAAAATTTTTATTTTTTTAATTAAACTAGCTAATGGTATTGTTGTAAATTCTTTAGATTTTAAAAAAGAATTTAATAATAAGTTTAAAGTAAAAGCAAAATGTATATACAATCCTCTTGATAAAAGTTTTTTATTATCAAATAGACTAAAAAATAAAAAAAAAAGATTATTTAAAAAAAAATCTTTAAAAATTTTGACTGTAGGTAGACTTACAGATCAAAAAGATCATATTACTTTATTAAAGTCAGTTAAGTTAATCAATGAAAAATCAAAACCTCATGTAATCATTGTTGGTAAAGGAGATAAATATTATGATTTAAAAAATTTTGTCAAAAGTAATAATTTAAATCAAAAGGTTACTTTAACAGGATATATAAATAATCCATTAGACTACTTAAAACAAACAGACATTATTGTATTAACATCAAAATTTGAGGGGTTACCAAATATTCTTCTTGAGGGTCAATTATTAAAAAAATATATAATTTCTACAAATTGTCCCACTGGACCAAGAGAAATATTGTTAAATGGAAAGTGTGGTGATCTTATTAAAATTGGAGATTATAGAAATTTAGCAAAATTAATTAATAATTACTATAAAAGTAAAAGAATTATTAAAAAAAAAATAAATTTCGGAACAAAAAATTTATCAAGATTTGATTATGAATTAAATTGTAAGAAATATTTGAGCTTTATTTTAGATAACTTTTAATTTTTTTTATTTAAGTGTTTAATATGATGAAACACAATTGCTGCACTATTAGAAATATTTAAACTTTCAATTTTTTTATCCATTTTAATTTTTACTGTAAAATCTGCATATTTTGAGGTGTGTTTGTGCATTCCCTCACCCTCAGATCCAAATAAAAGAATATTATTTCCTGTCCAGTCAACATCAGTAAATATTTTTTGTGCTTTAATATCAAAACCATAAACCCAAAAATTCTTATCTTTCAAATTTTTTAAGGTTGAGTTTATATTTGAGACTTCAAAAATGTTTATATACTCAATAGCTCCACTTGCTGTTTTATACATCAACTTGCTTTCACTTGGAAAATGTCTCGATTTTAAGATAATTCCATCTATATTAAATGATGCAGCAGATCTTATTACTGACCCAATATTTCTAGGATCGGTTACACCATCCAAGCAAACTAGCGTTAAATTATCTTTATTTTTGATGAAATCTTTTAGATTATTTTTTTCAAGATGTTCTATTTCAGCTACAAATCCTTGATGCATCAAGTCATCTTTTGAGGTGTATTTATCTAATTCTTTTTTTGTTTTATAATAAATCTTTACATCTCTTAAAAGATTTTGGTTTGGATTATTTTTGTGAATTCTCTTTTTACTTTCTTCAGTAAGAAAAATTCTAAGAACCTTTCTTTTTGGATTTTTAAGAGCCTCTAACACTGCGTGTTGCCCAACTATAAAAAATGATGATTTATTCATAAAATTTCAGCAATTTTACACGTTTTTTCAATTATTTTCCTATTAAATCACGTGTTGCAATTGGGTAAATAAAATATATAAAACGCTTGTTGTTTAAAGATTGATTGAACATGGGGACGCTTCCCCTAAGGGAGGGGTTCCAGAGCGGTCAAATGGGGCGGGCTGTAAACCCGTTGACTTCGGTCTTCGAAAGTTCGAATCTTTCCCCCTCCACCATTCAATCAATCTTTAAATAATTATGGAGTGTTACTCTTGGGGTTGTGCGGGTGTAGTTCAATGGTAGAACGCTAGCCTTCCAAGCTGGATGTAAGGGTTCGATTCCCTTTACCCGCTCCAAGAAAAATTATTAATAAAAAAAATATTAGGAGTATAAGTAATGTCAAAAGAAAAATTTGTAAGAAACAAACCGCATTGTAACATTGGTACGATTGGTCATGTAGATCATGGTAAAACAACTTTAACTGCAGCAATAACTAAAGTTTTATCAGAAACAGGTGGAGCCCAAGCAGTAGCTTATGATCAGATTGATAAAGCTCCAGAGGAAAAAGAGAGAGGAATAACAATTTCAACTGCACATGTTGAATATGAAACAGAAAAAAGACATTATGCACACGTAGATTGTCCTGGACATGCAGACTATGTTAAAAACATGATTACAGGAGCTGCTCAAATGGATGGTGCTATTCTTGTTGTTAATGCAGCTGATGGTCCAATGCCTCAAACTAGAGAACATATTCTTTTAGCTAGACAAGTTGGCGTACCTGCAATTTGTGTATATCTAAATAAAGTTGATCAAGTTGATGACAAAGAAATGATAGACTTAGTTGAAGAAGAAATAAAAGAATTATTAACATCTTATAAATTCCCAGGAGATAAAACTCCAATAGCCAAAGGTTCAGCATTGGCAGCCGTTGAAGGAAGAGACGATGAAATTGGTAAAAATTCAATTTTGGAATTAATGAAAAATGTTGACGAATTTATTCCTCAACCAGATAGGCCAAAAGATAAAGATTTTTTGATGCCTGTTGAAGATGTTTTTTCAATTTCAGGAAGAGGTACAGTAGCAACTGGTAGAGTTGAGTCAGGTGTGCTTAAAACTGGAGATGAACTTGAGATTGTTGGAATAAGAGACACAAAAAAATCAGTTTGTACTGGTGTTGAAATGTTTAGAAAACTACTAGACTCAGGTGAGGCTGGTGATAACGTTGGAGTCTTATTAAGAGGTGTGGAGAGAACTGATATAGAAAGAGGTCAAGTGCTTTGTAAGCCTGGCTCAGTAACACCACATACTAAATTTGAGGCTCAAGCTTATGTACTTAAAAAAGAGGAGGGTGGAAGACATACACCATTCTTCACAAAATATAGACCTCAGTTTTATTTTAGAACAACAGATGTTACTGGTGAAGTAGAGTTACCAGCGGGCACAGAAATGGTTATGCCAGGTGATGATGCTAAATTTACGGTAAAACTGATTACACCAATTGCTATGTCAGAGAAATTAAACTTTGCTATTCGTGAGGGTGGTAGAACAGTTGGAGCAGGAGTAGTAACAAAAATTATAGAGTAAACTCTATAGGAGTGTAGCTCAATTGGTAGAGCGCCGGTCTCCAAAACCGGAGGCTGAGGGTTCGAGTCCCTCCGCTCCTGCCAATTAGTTTATAATATTATGAAAAACCCAATTAAATTTATTCAAGAAGTTAAGCAGGAAGCTTTTAAAGTAAGTTGGCCCACTGGAAAAGAGACTCTTCAAGGTGCACTAATGGTATTTGCTATGGCAGTTGTTATGTCTATATTTTTCCTTCTTCTTGATCAAGTTTTGAAATTTTTTTTAGAATTGTTACTCAAGGTAAGTTTATAATGAAAAATTGGTACATTGTTCAATCACACTCAAGTTTTGAAAATAAAGTCGCAGGCTTGATAAAAGAAGAGGCAGAAAAAGCAAAAATTTCTGATAAATTTGATGAAATTATTGTACCAACACATGACGTTACTGAAGTTAAAAGAGGAAAAAGAGTTCAAAGAAAAAAAAAATATTTTCCAGGATATGTTTTGATTAAAAGTGAGATGGATAATAATATTTATCATATGATTAAAAACATTAAGAGAGTTAGTGGTTTTTTGGGCACAAAAGGTATTCCTGTTCCAGTGTCTGATAAAGAGATTGAAAAAATTTTAGGTCAAATAAAAGATGGTGTAGCCCAGCCAAAATCTGGTATAGAATACAGCGTTGGAGAAAAAGTCCAAGTTGTAGATGGTCCTTTCGCATCTTTTAGTGGAATGGTAGAAGCTATTGATGAAGAAAAATCGAGATTAAAAGTTTCGGTATCCATATTTGGTCGCCCAACACCAGTAGAATTAGAATATAACCAAGTGGAGAAAATAAGTTAATGGCAGCTAAAAAAGAAATTAGTGGATTTATTAAGCTTCAAATAAAAGGTGGACAGGCAAATCCTGCACCACCAGTTGGGCCTGCTTTGGGTCAACGTGGAGTAAATATTATGGAGTTTTGTAAAGCGTTTAACGACAAAACGAAATCACTTGCTGGAAAACCAGTCCCCGTTGAAATTACTGTTTATAAAGATAAAAAATTTGATTTTAAAATAAAGTCACCGCCAGCATCGTTTTATATCCGTGAAGCAGCAAAACTTAAAAGTGGTTCTAAAGAGCCTGGAAGAAATATAGTTGCATCAATAACAAAAAAACAAGCTGAAGAAATTGCTAAACAAAAAATGAATGATTTAAACGCTATTGACTTAGAACAAGCAGTAAAAATTATAGCTGGATCAGCTAGATCAATGGGTATTGAGGTTAAGGAATAATGACATCAAAAAGATATAATAAATTACCAAAAAAAACTAAAAACTTAGATGCAGAACATTTGGAAAAGTTATTACCCGAGTTAAAGAAAAACTGCACAACCAAATTCGATGAGTCTTTAGATTTAAGTTTTCAAATAAATAATAAACAAAAGAAAAGTGAAATTAATATTAGGACTGTTGTAAATCTCCCTGGAGGCACAGGTAAGAATATTAAAGTTGCTGTTGTTTGTGAAGATAACAAAACACAAGAGGCTAAAGATTCTGGTGCAGATATTGTGGGAGGAGATGATTTTGTAGAAAGAATTAAAGGTGGGGAGTTAAATTTTGAAAAATTAATTTGTACACCTGCAATGATGATTAAATTATCTAAGTTAGGTAAAGTTTTGGGACCAAAAGGTTTGATGCCTAACCCCAAACTAGGATCTGTTTCTGAAAATGTAAAAGAGGCAGTAAAAAATGCTAAGTCTGGTCAAGTTGAAATCAGAAATGATAAAGATGGAAATATAGGTGTTAGTATTGGTAAAAAATCTTTTAGTGATGATAAATTGCTAAAAAACTATAATGCTATTTTGGATGCTTTGGAAAAAGAAAAATCAAATAATACATTAAAAGGTGATTTAATTAAAAGTATATTCGCTACTTCAACTATGGGTGTTTCTTATAAAGTTAAACTAGGGAAGTTGATATAGTTATGATGAATAAAGAGCAAAAGAAAAATTACATTGAGGAAATGACTAGTAAGTTCGAAAATAGTAAAGCTGTTATGGTCACTCATTACCAAGGTTTAACTATGACTCAATTAGACGAATTGAGAGCTAAAATGAGAGAGCACGGCATTATCTTTAAAATCACTAAGAACAGAATCACAAAATTAGCTTTAGAAAAAACAAAGTGCAAAGATTTGTCTAATTTGTTCACCGGGCCTACTGCTGTTGCATTTGGCGAAGATGCAATAATATCCGCGAGGATTTTATCAAAATTTGCCAAAGATAATAACAACTTAAAATTAATTGGTGGATTAATGGATAATGAGATTCTAGATGAAGCTGGGGTACTAAATGTTGCTAATTTACCTACTCTTGATGAGGCTAGAGCTAATATAGTGGGTATTTTGAATGCATCTGCATCAAAATTAGTCAGTATTTTACTTGCACGATCGGAAAAAATGAGTAATTTGACCCCAGAAAATTCTGAACAACAACCCAAAGAGTAATTTATGCCTGATCTAAATAAAATTATTGAAGATTTATCAAGTTTGACTGTAGCGGAAGCAGCAGATCTTTCAAAACAATTAGAAGAAAAATGGGGTGTCACCCCTATGGCAGCAGCAGCCCCAGCAGCAGCTGGAGTAGCAGCAGCAGCAGAAGATAAAGATGATTTTTCCATCATGTTAGTCTCTGCAGGTGATAAAAAAATAAACGTTATCAAAGAAGTAAGAGCAGCAACATCCTTAGGTCTTAAGGAAGCTAAAGATTTAGTAGAGGGTGCACCTAAAGAGGTAAAAGCGGGTGTTCCAAAAAAAGAAGCTGAGGAAATAAAAGCAAAGTTAGAAGCTGCTGGAGCTAAAGTAGAACTTAAGTAAATTAATAAGGAATTTTTTGGCACTGATTAATAAATTAATCAGGGTTAAACATTGATGCAAATATCTTTTACTGAAAAGAAAAATATTAGAAAGAACTTTGGTAAACTAAAAGAGAGTTTATCTATACCAAATTTAATTGAAGTACAAAAAAATTCTTATAAAGAGTTAACCGAGTTTAATAAAATCGAATTAGAATTAACAAAAGGATTTGATAGAGTTTTCAAAAGCATTTTCCCTATAGAGGATTTAAATGATAAAGCTACACTAGAATATGTATCATATAGATTAGAAAAACCGAAGTTTGACGTTGAGGAATGTATTGCAAGAGGATTAACTTATTCATCTGCTCTCAAATGCACTCTCAGATTAGTAGTTTATGAAATAGATCAAGAAAATAATACTAAAGACATATTGTCAGCTAAAGAACAAGAAGTTTATATGGGTGAAGTTCCGATGATGACTAATAGTGGAACATTCATAACAAATGGGGTGCAAAGAGTTGTAGTTAACCAAATGCATAGAAGCCCAGGGGTATTTTTCGATCATGACAAAGGCAAAACACACGCAAGTGGAAAGCTACTATTTAATTGTAGAGTAATACCCAATAGGGGATCCTGGTTAGATTTTGAGTACGATGTTAAGGATTTTTTGTATTTTAAGATTGATAGAAAAAAAAAAATATTAGTTTCATCACTTTTATTAGCTCTTGGTTATAGTAAAAATGATATTGCTGATGAATTTTACGATAAAGAAAAATATTCTTATGATGTAAATTCTCAAAAATGGAAGACAAAATTTAATCCAGAAAACTACAAAGCTAAAAATTTTTCAGAAGAGGTAATAGACGCTAAAAACGGCAAAGTAGTAATCAAACTTGGTGAAAAAATAAATTACTTGAACGCAAAAAAACTATCGAATGATGGATTAAAGGATATTTTGGTTTCAAGCGAATCTTTATATGGAAAATTCTTACACAATAATTTAAAGCTAAACAATGAGGAAAATGGAGTTCTGAAAGTTGGAACTGAATTAAATGAAACTATTATTAAACAAATTATTGATGCTAAAATTTACTCAATTGAAATATCAGTTACAAACTCAATCAACAAAGGTGGATATTTATTAGCAACTATTTTTAATGATAAAAATAATACTAAAGATGAGGCTATCACAGAAATATATAAGATGTTAAGACCTGGTGAACCACCTACAATAGAAATAGCAACTCAAATTTTTAATAATTTATTTTTTAGTTCTGATAGATATGACTTATCAGATGTTGGTAGAGTAAAAATGAATTCTAGATTAAACCTTGAATGTTCTGATAAAATTACGATTTTAAGAAATGATGATATTTTAGCAATAATCCAAAAAATGCTAGATTTAAGAGACGGTAAAGATGAAGTTGATGATATTGATCATTTAGGAAACAGACGGGTAAGATCTGTTGGTGAGCTAGTAGAAAATCAGGCGAGAATCGGAGTTTATAGAATGGAGAGAGCTATAAAAGAAAAAATGACAACTCTTGATATAGAGTCTGCAATGCCACAAGATCTGATAAATGCTAAACCACTAACTGTCTCGTTGAAAGATTTTTTTGCGAGTTCTCAATTATCTCAGTTTATGGATCAAACAAATCCTTTATCTGAAATTACACACAAAAGAAGAGTTTCAGCTTTAGGCCCTGGCGGCTTAACTCGAGAAAGAGCAGGATTTGAAGTTCGTGACGTTCATCCAACACATTACGGAAGAATTTGTCCTATCGAGACTCCAGAAGGACCAAATATTGGTTTGATTAATAGTCTATCTACTTATGCAAAGATTAATAAATACGGTTTCATTGAAAGTCCATATAAACGTGTGAAAGATGGAATAGTTCAAGATACGGTAGAGTATCTATCTGCAATGGAAGAAACTAAATTTACTATTGCTCAAGCAAATACTAAACTAGACAAAAATAACAAAATTATAGAGGAACTAGTTTCTTGCAGACAAAATTTAAATTTTTTATTAGCTAAACCAGAAACTATTGATTATGTTGATGTTTCTCCTAAACAATTAGTTTCAGTTGCTGCCTCATTAATACCTTTCTTAGAGAATGACGATGCAAATAGAGCGTTAATGGGATCTAATATGATGAGACAAGCAGTCCCTTTATTAAAACCAGAGGCACCATTAGTTGGAACCGGAATTGAAAGTGATGTAGCATTAGATTCTGGTGTGACAATCGTTGCAAAAAGAGATGGAACTGTTGATAAAATTGATGGTAAAAGAATTGTAGTTAAAGTTACCGAAGAAACAGATTTTACTAAATCTAGTGTTGATATTTATAACTTACAAAAGTTTAAAAGATCAAACCAAAATACCTGTATCAACCAAAGGCCTCTTGTCAGAGTTGGCGACAAAGTAAAAAAGGGTGATATAATAGCAGATGGCCCTTCCACAAGATTGGGAGAGTTAGCTTTAGGAAAAAATGTAACAGTCGCCTTTATGCCTTGGCAAGGTTATAATTTTGAGGACTCTATCTTAATTTCTGAAAGATGTGTAACCGATGATGTGTTTACATCAGTACATATAGTTGAATATGAGATTATGGCAAGAGATACAAAATTAGGTGAAGAGGAAATCACAAGAGATATTCCTAATGTAAACGAAGAAGCTTTAAAAAACTTAGATGAGTCAGGAATAGTGTACATTGGTGCAGAGGTAAATGCTGGAGATATATTAGTTGGAAAAGTTACTCCTAAAGGTGATTCAGCCTCAGGCCCTGAAGAAAAATTATTAAGATCAATTTTTGGAGAAAAGGCTATTGATGTAACTGATACCTCTTTGAGAATGTCCAGGGGAAGTAGCGGAACAGTTGTAGACGTTAAGGTATTTAATCGTCATGGAATAGAAAAAGATGAGCGATCAATCACTATTGAACGAGCTGAGATAGAACAAGTGCAACAAGATAAAATTGTTGAAGAGGAAATTTTAGAAAGAAGCATAAAACAACGTGCATCACAAATACTATCTGGAAACTCTTTAACAAAAAAAATTAAAAATATTGATGCTGGAACAAAACTTGATGGTGAAATGATAAATGATTTATCAATTAATGATGTTTTTAAAATTAATGATGGAAATACAAAAAATGACACTGCTATAGCCCAACTTAGAGATCAATATAACAAGGCAAAACAAGACATTACTGAAAGATTTGAGGATAAAGTTTTAAAAATAAGAAGTGGAGACGATCTTTTGCCAAGTGTAATGAAAATGGTTAAAGTTTTTGTAGCAATTAAAAGACGATTAAGACCTGGTGATAAGATGTCAGGTAGACATGGAAATAAAGGTGTAGTTAGTAAAATTGTTCCAATTGAAGATATGCCCTATAGAGAAGATGGAAGACCTGTCGATATTGTTCTAAATCCTCTTGGAGTTCCCAGTCGTATGAATGTTGGTCAAATTTTAGAGACTCATTTAGGTTGGGCTTGTAAGGAATTTGGAGAACAGGTTAAAAATTTAGTAAATGAAAATAACAAAAAATTTGAAAAAACTGAAAAAATTTCTAAATTTTTAAAAACTATTTATGGTGATGATACATATAACCAAAAAGTTGAAAAGTTAAACAAAACTGAATTCGAGGATTTATGTGAAAATCTTCAAAACGGTATTGCTATATCAACACCTGTTTTTGATGGTGCAAAAGAAAAAGATGTTACTGAGATGTTAAAATTAGCAAATCTTCCAGGATCAGGGCAGACTTTTCTTTGGGATGGAAGGACAGGAGAGAGATTTGATAGGCCAGTCACAGTTGGAATTATATACATGTTGAAATTGCATCACTTAGTTGAGGACAAAATTCATGCAAGATCTACTGGACCTTATAGTCTTGTTACACAACAACCTTTAGGTGGTAAAGCTCAGTTGGGTGGTCAAAGATTCGGAGAAATGGAAGTTTGGGCATTAGAAGCTTACGGTGCTTCATACACATTACAAGAAATTCTAACTGTAAAATCTGATGATGTTGCAGGACGGGTAAAAGTTTACGAAACTATCGTCAAAGGAGAAGAAAATTTTGAATCAGGAATTCCCGAGTCTTTTAACGTATTAGTAAAAGAAATCAAATCACTGGCACTTAATGTGGAGCTAAATTAAACATGAAAAAAGAATTAACAGATCTATTTAAAAATGCTGAGATTTCAGAAGCACAAAATTTTAATAGCATAAAAATTTCACTCGCAAGTCCAGAAAAAATTAAATCATGGACTTATGGTGAAATTAAAA
>CACEWC010000011.1 GCA_902563075.1 uncultured Pelagibacteraceae bacterium | reverse complement strand
TTCATCAGCATTTATTAATGGTATTTTTTCTTTAAAGGAAAATCAAAAACACGAAATTAGAACTACAATTAATCATTTAGTGGAAAACACAAAAAGTTATCAGCTTATTAAAAGTGTTCTTGGAAAAAATACAAAATCTGCATATCAAGGAAGAATATTTGTAAACTCAAAAGCTCAAAAAACTGATGGATATCAATTGAGTAAAGCAATACTGCTTGATGAGACATCAGAGTTTAATGCAAAACCAGAATTAGAAATTTATGCTGATGATGTAAAATGTTCTCACGGATCAGCATCTGGCAGCTTAGATGAAAATTCAATTTTTTACTTAATGTCTCGTGGTTTGAATTATCAACAGTCAAAAGAACTTCTGATAAATGGGTTTTTAATGGATGTTGTTGAAAAGATTACAGACGTAGAAATAAAAAACTTAATTACAAATATTATTGGATTAAAACAATGAACATAAATAACATTAGAAAAGAGTTTCCGATTTTTGATGAAAAAATTCAGAACAACGATTTAGTTTACCTAGATAGCGCTAATTCATCTCAAAAACCTAAGGTAGTTTTAGATAGAATAAATGATTTTTACTCTAAACAGTTTTCAAATGTAGGCAGAAGCATACATTATTTAGCTGTTGCAGCTACTAATTTATATGAAAATACAAGAACTTCTGTTCAAAAATATATAAATGCGAAAGATAAAAATGAAATTGTATTTACTAAAGGTGCTACAGAGGCTTTAAATTTGGTCGCTAACACTTTAGGTCAAGCGATCTTGGAGCCAAATGACGAAATTTTAATCACAGAGCTAGAACATCACTCAAATTATGTCCCATGGCATTTTTTAAGAAAATCCAAAAATATAAAAATAAAGTTTGCAGAGATAAATGAAGACGGAGATATTCCAATTGAAAATATAGAAAAAGAAATTACAGATAAAACTAAAGTAATAGCAATAACTCATTTATCCAATGTCACTGGTGCAGTTTTACCAATTAAAGAGATAACCCAATTAGCACATTCTAAGGGCATAGTTGTTGTAGTAGATGGATGTCAGGGAGGACCACATTTAAAATTAGACATGCAAGACTTGGATTGTGATTTTTATGCAATATCATGTCACAAAATGTATGGCCCGACAGGACTTGGAGTTTTGTATGGAAAAAAGAAATGGTTAGAGCAACTTCCACCGTACCAAGGAGGTGGGGGAATGATAAATGAAGTTAAAAAAGATAGAATTTCTTATGGCGAACTTCCAAATAAGTATGAAGCTGGAACAATGGCTACAGCTCAAGTCATCGCGTTTGATCAATCAATAAAATTTTTAGAAAGTATCGGAATTGATAATATTATTAAACATGAAAAAGAATTAATAGAATACGGTCAAGAAATTTTAAAAAAGAATAATTCTGTGAAACTAATTGGAAATCCAAAAGAGCGAGGTGGAGTTCTATCTTTTACGGTAGAAGGAGTTCATCCACATGACATTGCAACTATTCTGGATGAAACTGGAGTTGCTATAAGAGCGGGTCATCATTGTTGTCAAATACTTCATGACAAATTAGGTATACCCGCAAGTGCACGAGCATCATTAGGAGTTTACAATACCAAAGACGATTTAGATAAACTAAATGAAGGTATTAATAATTGTAAAAAAATTTTTGATTTAAAATGAACTTAAAAGAATTATATCAAGAAATAATTTTAGAGCATGGTAAGAACCCACGAAATTTAGGGAAAACAGAAAACTTTAATAAAGATGCAAAAGGCAATAATCCATTGTGTGGAGATAATGTACATGTGTATCTTAAATTGAATGACCAAAGAAAAGTAGAGGATATTTCTTTCGAAGGAAGTGGATGTGCAATATCAATGGCATCAGCTTCAATAATGACTGATTTGATTAAAGGCAAAAGTGATAATGAAGCTAAAGAAATAATTGAGGATTTTTTAGGAATGATTAAAGAAAATCCTGAACTTAAAAATAATATTTTAAAAGAGGACGATAAAACGAAATTGATGTGTTTATCAGGTGTTAAACAATATCCAATGAGAGTTAAATGTGCTACCTTATCATGGCACACTTTAGTATCTGCAATGGAAAATGATGGGAAAGAAATAACCACAGAAAGTTAATTATGGATGTAAAAAACAAAATAATTGAGGAAATTAGAAAAATTTATGATCCTGAATTACCAGTGAACATATATGAACTTGGTTTAATTTATGATATACAGGTAAATGGTCGTAAGGCTGAAATTAAGATGACATTAACTACACCGAATTGTCCCGTTGCAGAAAGTTTACCAAAAGAAGTAAAAGAGGGTGCAATGCAAGTAGAGGGAATAGATGATGTAAATCTTGAATTGGTTTGGGATCCTCCTTGGAATAAAGATATGATGTCAGATGCAGCGAAATTGGAGTTAAACTTATAATGAACCCTATTATTAAATTAAGTGATAATGCAGCTTTAAGAATTAAAGAAATAATGTCTAACGCTGAAAAAAATGCGATAGGTGTAAGAGTTTCTGTAAAATCAGGTGGTTGTGCAGGCATGTCATACGTAATGGAATATTCAAAAGAGGTAAATCCTAATGATGAGTTGATCGAGGATAAAGGAGTAAAAGTTTATATTGATTCGGCGGCAGTTATGTATCTTCTAGGCACTGAGATGGATTATAAGAAGGAGGATTTTTCATCATCATTTGTCTTCAATAATCCCAATGAAACCGAGCGTTGTGGCTGCGGAGAGTCTTTTAAAGTATAATCCCATTTTGAACATATCAGAGTTGCAATAAACGCATAGATTGATAACATCTACCTATGAACGTCTTTGAAATCAGAAATTTGCAAAACAGCGAGGACAGAAAAGAAAAGAGAAAAACTTTTTTAAGATCTCTTATAAAATCTGTTGATACTGGAGCAAATGGAACACTTGATTACATTGTTAAAAAAGGTTCTGGCAAAAACAAAATTGCTAAAACCAGACAATAAAAATTAACAACTGTAATACATCTCAAACTCTATCGGATGAGGTGTGTGTTCAAAATTGTGTATTTCTTCAAACTTTAATGCAATATAAGCATCTATTTGATCATCAGTAAATACATTACCTTGTTTTAAGAAATCTCTATCTTTATCAAGACTTTCCATTGCTTCTCTTAAAGATCCACAAACAGTTGGAATTTTCTTAACTTCATCTTCCGATAAAGCATAAAGATCTTTATCAAATGATTTGCCTGGATCAATTTTATTTTTAATTCCATCTAAACCAGCCATTAACATTGCGGAGAATGTTAAATATGGATTACCAGCAGCATCACCAAATCTAATTTCACATCTAGCTGCTTTTTTACTTAGAGTGATAGGAATTCTACATGATGCTGATCTGTTTCTAGCCGAATAAGCTAATAAAACTGGAGCCTCAAATCCTGGAATTAGTCTTTTGTAACTATTCGTCGTAGCGTTTGAAAAAGCATTAATTGCTTTTGCATGTTTTAAAATACCACCTATGTAGTGCAGAGCTGTATCAGATAAGCCCGCATATTTATCACCTGAAAATAATGCAGTATCACCTTTCCAAATGGATTGGTGAACGTGCATACCTGAACCATTATCACCTTTAACAGGTTTAGGCATAAAGGTAGCTGTCTTACCAAACGAGTTAGAAACCATGTGAACAGCATATTTATAAAGCTGTAAGTTATCCGCTTGATCCACAAGAGTTCCAAAATACATCCCAAGTTCGTGTTGGCTAGGAGCAACTTCATGGTGGTGTTTTTCAACCTTAATTCCCATTTCTTTCATAGCTTTTAGATATTCACTTCTCATATCTTGTTCACTATCCACAGGTGGAACCGGGAAATAACCACCCTTAATTCCTGGTCTGTGACCCATGTTACCATTTTCATATTCTCTTCCTGAATTGTAAGGACCTTCCTTACTATCTATTTTAAATCCGGTTTCATTCATGTCATTTTTGAATCTTACATCATCAAAAACAAAAAATTCAGCTTCAGGACCAAAAAATGCTTTATCCCCAATTCCTGAACTTTTTAAGTAAGCCTCAGCTTTTTTAGCTGTCCCTCTAGGATCTCTTTCATAAGGATCCTTTTTAATTGCATCTAAAACATCGCAAAAAAGATTTAATGTATTATGAGATGTGAATGGATCTACGATCGCTCTAGAATTATCTGGTTTAAGGATCATGTCAGACTCATTAATAGCTTTCCAGCCAGCTATAGAGGAACCGTCAAAAAAAATTCCTTCGTTCAACATATCTTCATCCACCATTTTGGCATCCATGGTTACATGTTGAAGTTTACCTCTAGGATCAGTAAATCTTAGATCTACGTATTCAATATCTTTATCTTTAATAGTCTTTAATACATCACTTGAACTCATAATCTCTCCTTTATAATACTGGGCGTTGTAATAACAAAAAAAGACTGATAGATAATGCTCTTTTAATTGATATCACCTATGCATTTTTCACATAAGTTTAATAGGTAATGTGCAAATTAACTAACAATTAAAAGTTGAATAATGAGTTTATTAGACAAAGAGCCAGTTCAAAGAGTTGAAAAAATCCTAAAGGATTATGATGAATCTCAAAATATAATAGTTCTTGAAACCTCTGCCAGGACTGCCCTTGAGGCAGCTTCATCTTTAGGTTGTAAGGTAGGAGCAATTGTAAAAAGTTTACTCTTTAAAACTGAAAATAGTTTCACTTTATGCTTGGTTGCAGGCGATAAAAGGGCGTCATTAAACAGGATTAAGAAGGCACTTAAAATAAAGGATGCATCTATGGCTTCTGCCGAAGATGTAAAAAATATCACAGGTTACACAATTGGAGGAGTTTCACCTATTGGTCATTTAAAAAAGATTGAAATTTTAATAGATAAATCTTTAAGTAGATTTAACTTACTGTTTGCTGCTGCTGGTCATCCAAACTGTGTATTTAAAATAGATTTTACAAATTTAAAAAAAATTACAAATGGAGTTACTGAGGAGATTACTGAATGAGACAAGCTAAAATTACAGATTACCTTTTGTTAATTTTGCTTGCATTAATTTGGGCTTCTGCCTTTTTTAATATTAAAATCGCAACATACTCATATAGTCCAGTTACCATTGCATTTTTAAGAGTTTTTTTTGGAGCCATTCCTGTTTTATTACTTTGTTATTATAAAAATATAAAAATAGAAGCATTCTCAAAAGACTGGCATTGGTTTGCTATGATTGGATTTATAAACTTAGTAGCACCATTTTATTTAATAGCTTATGGAGTACAATCAGTTCAAAGTAATTTAGCAGCAATTTTAATGTCAACAACACCTTTGAGCTCAACTGTTCTAGGTCATTTTTATACAACAAACGAAAAGTTTAATTTTATTAAAACATTTGGAATTTTGATAGGATTTTCAGGAATACTTTATTTATTTTCAGATAACCTTTTGATTGATGAGAATAATTTTTTATCTGCTTTATTAATTCTTTTAGGCTCAACCTGTTATGTAATTGGTGGTGTACTAACTTTAAAAATCAGTAAAAAAAAAAATGAAAATGTTACTGGATCTATATTAATTTGGGCTACAATTATTTTAATACCACTCGTCAGTTTTATAGAACAGCCTTGGAATTTAACACCAAGGTTAGACTCAACTATTTCTGTTATTTATTTAGGTCTTGTGTCAACAGGTATCGCTTGGTTATTACGATTTAGAATTTTAGTAAATAATGGTTTAATTTTTCAATCACAAGTATCATATCTAATTCCAATTTTTGGAACAATTTTAAGTTATATATTTCTAAAAGAATTAATTACTACGAAAGTATTAATTTCTTTAATCGCTGTTTCAGTTGGAATTTATTTTGTAAGAAAAGCTGATTTCAAAAAAACTACTTAAGTTTAGAAAAAGCTTTAATATGTAAAGGTGTAGTTTCACAACACCCACCAATAATTGTAGCTCCTGCATCTTTAAATTTTTTTGCAAATTCTAGCATTTTTTCTGGAGTTAAATCTTTTCTTACCCCAAGAAATTCATTTGGATTTCCAGTTTTATGTTTTATATATGCATCGTTATAATTAGGTTTTGAATTTGTTTTTATAAAGGCATTCAATTTAAATCCAAATGGGATACCTAAATTTTTAATTTCTTTAAGATTGAGTTCAAAATTTTCAGGTGAAACACAAGATAATATAATTCCCATTAATTTATAATGTTCTATATCATTTAAAATTTTTGTAATTTTTTCACCACTTGGTAAATAATTTCCTTCAGAAATATGTGCACCCAATAAATAAGGTTTGTTAAATTCTTTTATACTTTCAATAGCAATTTTAAATTCTCTCACACTGCTTAAGACGTCAAAATAAAAAAAATCAATATAAGGATTTAATAGTTGTGCTTGACTATTAAAATTTTCTCTCATCTCATCATCAGCACTGTCATCAGCTTCATAAGTTAAATTTTGTGGAGGCAAACCACCAGCCACTAAAACATTAGGGTAATTTTCTTTGGCTTTTTGAGCAATTTCTCCAGCTTTTTTATTTAGATATTCATATTTATCAAAAACATTATTATCTCTTAGACGAGATTTCCTTGTTGTAAAAGTTGTAGTGACAATTACTTCTGCACCTGCTTTAATAAAATCTTGATGAGTCTCTAATAAAAGTTGATGATATTTTTCTTGAAGTAAAGCGTTAGCACTCCATAATGTACCATTAGGCTCCATGCCTCTTGCAAGAAGTTCCTGGCCCATACCACCATCTAAAATTCTGACTTTATTAAAGAAATTTTGGTCCATATTTAAGGACTACTTATAGTAAAAAAAATATTAATCACTCAAAATTTTACCACAAGATGTTGTGTTCCTTCAATTGCAGGTAGTAAATAAAATTTTAAGAAATAGACACAGGCTAATATTACGAGTTTAATTAGTTATGGCTACTAAAAGAAGGAAAAAAGCTAAGCCAAAAACCAATAAAAAAAAAACTAAATTGGTTAATTCTTCTAGAAAAAAAATAAGAACAAAAAAAAAAGTTAGGACAAAAAAGTCTGCGACTAAGAAGCGTTCTAAAAAATCTAGAAAAAATAATAAGCTTAAATCAACAAAAAAAACAAGAGGAGTAAAAAAAATGAGTGCAGAAGCTATGAAAGTGTCATCTGTATTAGATACTTCTCATTTAAAGGTTAAATTTCCATTTAAAGCTAAGTATGGAAACTACATAAATGGAAAGTTTGTAGAACCTAAATCAGGCAAATATTTTGATAATGTTAGCCCGATATCAAATGAGAAAATCTGTTCAGTAGCACGATCGAATGAACAAGACGTTGAAGCAGCATTGGACGCAGCTCACGCAGCTTTTCCTGAATGGGGAAAGACAGACATCACAACTAGATCTAATATATTGTATAAGATTGCTGATGTTTTAGAAAAGAATCTAAACTTATTAGCTACAGCTGAATGTTTAGATAACGGAAAACCTATAAGAGAATGTATGGCAGCAGATTTACCTTTGGTCATTGATCATTGGAGATATTTTGCTGGTGTGATTAGAGCAGAAGAAGGATCAATTGCTGAAATTGCTAATAATCAATACTCATACAATTTTCATGAACCACTAGGAGTTGTTGGTCAGATAGTTCCATGGAATTTTCCATTATTAATGGCAACATGGAAATTAGCACCAGCTCTTGGTGCAGGAAACTGTTCGGTATTAAAACCAGCTGAGCAAACACCAGCTTCTATTATGGTAATGATGGAACTTATTGGAGATTTATTACCTCCAGGAGTAGTTAACATTGTAAGTGGTTTTGGACTAGAAGCAGGTAAACCTTTAGCATCATCTAAAAGAGTTGCTAAAGTTGCCTTTACTGGTGAAACGACAACTGGAAGATTGATTATGCAGTACGCTGCACAAAACATTATTCCAATTACTTTAGAGTTAGGTGGAAAATCCCCTAATATTTTCTTTGAAGACATCATGGAAAAAGATGATGATTTCTTTGATAAGTGTATTGAGGGTTTTGTAATGTTCAATCTTAACCAAGGTGAGGTTTGTACTTGTCCAAGTAGAGCTTTGATACAAGAGTCTATCTATGATAAATTCATGGAAAGAGCTATTGCAAGAACAAAAGCTGTTGTTCAAGATAATCCTTTAAAAATGGAAACTATGATTGGAGCTCAAGCATCTGTAGAGCAAATGGAGAAGATTAAATCTTATCTTGAGCTTGGTAAAAAAGAAGGTGCTAAGGTTCTTACAGGAGGAAGTGCTGCTAAACTTAATAGTGGATTGGAAAAAGGTAATTATATTCAACCAACTATTTTTGAAGCTAATAACAGCATGCGAATTTCTCAAGAAGAGATCTTTGGACCTGTTGTATCTGTGATTAAATTTAAAGATGAAGCAGAGGCATTGAAAATTGCTAATGACACTCTTTATGGTTTAGGCGCAGCTGTATGGACTAGAAATGGTAATATAGCTCACAGAATGGGTAGAGCAATACAAGCAGGGATAGTATGGACTAATTGCTATCACGCTTATCCAGCTCACTCTCCATTTGGTGGTTACAAACAATCTGGGGTTGGAAGAGAAACTCACAAAATGATGCTTAATCATTACAGACAGAATAAGAATCTTCATGTTTCTTATGCTGAGAAAAAATTAGGCTTCTTTTAATCAAATAATATATACTGGTCCATGATTCGAAATCATGGGCCAGAGAAAAAATATGAAAGTATCTGCAACACATTCGGCATTAAACTTACTATCTGAATTAAAAGAGAAATACGGAGAAAAATTAATGTTTCACCAATCAGGGGGTTGTTGTGATGGAAGTGCACCCATGTGTTTTCAAGAGGGAGAATTCCCTTTAGGTGATAATGATATAAAACTTGGTGAAATAGGCGGGGTTCCTTTTTATATGAATGGTGATCAATATGAAAAGTGGAAACATACAGACCTTACAATAGACGCTGTAAAAGGAATTGGAGGCATGTTTTCATTAGACAATGGAACGGGAAGAAGATTTTTAACAAAATCTGAAATATGCCTTGTAGTGGATAACGAAAATCCAAATCATTAATAAAAAGTACAAAAACATTTAATGTCAGTCTTTCTGAGCTCTCAAAAAATCATTAAAGATTGGATAGATTATAATGATCATATGAATGTATCATATTATATTTTGATCTTTGATAAATATGGAGCAGACACTTTAAACAATATATTCAAAATGGGAGAACATTCAGCAAAAACAACTGGCAAAAGCACGATGATTGTAGAGTCAAATATTACCTATAATCAAGAGCTCAAAGTTGATGATGAGGTTGATGTTAATCTAATTTATTTTGATCACGATAAAAAAAGACTGCAATATAAAATGGAAATGGTTCATAAAGAAAAGAAGTTTCTCGCATCAACTATAGAAGTTCTCGCTTTATATGTTGATCTAAATAGTAGAAAAGTTTCTGAATTTGAAGATGAAAAAGTAAAAATTATGGATGATTTTATCCAAAAACATTCTTCAAAATTTAATAATGAAAATCTTAAATTTTCCTCAAAATTAAAAAAAAATTAATATAACTTCCAGTCCGTAGCCGGAAGTTATACCAAAAGATTATTGACCCGGGGCTTTGTAACCAATTTTACTAGCTTTTGTTGTAGCTTTTGTAAAATCAATTGCCTCAAGCATTGTTAAGTTTTTTACAGCTCCTGATGCTTCAACAACCAATTTAATTGCTGCAAAATCATCAAAACTTGGAACTTCAGTAACAACTATAAAATCATAAGAACCTCTAACGATATCCATACTATGCATTGTTCCACCCATAGCTTTTGTTAATTGTTCTACAACAGCTTTTCTATCACTTGTTGGATCTTTTAAAAAACCCTGAAAAGCTTTTTCAGTGTAATTACCCATTATATATGCTTTCATCTTGAACTCCTTTTTTTAATAAGAGTATCATCTAATCAGAGATAATTAATGTGTAAAAATTACATAGTAGACACAACTTATAGTAATGCTAAATTGAATTTATGTACGAAAAATTTGGACAATTTATCGATGGTAAATGGCAAAAATCATCAGATGGAGGAACTTACGAAGTAATTAATCCAGCAAATGAAGAAGTTTTGGGAAAAGCCTCTAAAGCTACGCCTGAGGATGTTGATAGAGCATTAAAGTCTGCTGCAAAAGGATTAGAAGTCTGGAAAAAAACTGCTCCTTGGCAAAGATCTTACATCATCAGAAGAATAGCAGACAAAATGAGAGAGAAACAAGATGTGCTTGCTAAATGGATGACATTAGAAGTTGGAAAACCTTTCGCAGAAGCTAAAGGTGAAGTAGGAGGTGCTGCAGATATTTTTGAGTGGAATGCCGAAGAAACAAAAAGAATTTATGGACAAACTGTTGAAAGTAGATTTGAGGATACAAGAGTACATGTTTACTATCAACCAGTTGGTGTTGTTGCAGCATTAACACCTTGGAATTTTCCTGCGGTATTATCTGCTAGAAAAATTTCAACTGCATTAGCGGCTGGCTGTTCTGTTATAGTTAAACCCGATGTAATAACTCCAGGAATTGTAATGGAGATGGTTGATATATGTAGAGAATGTGGTGTCCCACCAGGCGTAGTGAATCTTTTATCAGGTGATCCACCAAGTATCGCTCAACAATTGATAGCTTCAGATATAGTTAAAAAAATTTCTATAACCGGGTCATCGAGAGTTGGAAAGCTAATATTGAAACAAGCCGCAGATAAAGTTCAAAGAGTAACAATGGAGTTGTCAGGTCATTCGCCTTTTATTGTATTTGATGATGCTGATGTAAAAAAAGCAGCTGATATGGCAATTGCTGCTAAATTTAGAAACAATGGTCAAGTTTGTATATCGCCAAACAGATTTTATATTCACGAAAGAAAAAAGGACGAATTTGTAAATTTATTTATTGAGAAAACAAAAAAATTGAAAATAGGTGACGGTATGGATCCCTCAACTCAATTGGGTCCATTAACCACAAAAAAAAGGCTAAACGAAATAGAGGAATTAGTTGAAAAAACTAAAGAAGAAGGTGCAAAAGTTTTACTTGGTGGAAAAAGACCCTCTGGGTTTAATAAAGGTTTTTATTATGAACCTACAATATTTGATGATGTAAAAGATGATTTTACGATAATGAAACAAGAGCCTTTTGGGCCATTGGTACCAATGTTATCATTTAAATCTTTCGATGATGTAATTAAAAGAGCTAATAATCATGAGCTTGGTTTATGTAGTTATGTATGTACCAACTCAATGGAGACAGCACATCTTGCATCAGAACAATTAGAGACAGGTTCAGTCGCTGTTAACACACCTATGGTAGCTATTGCTGAAGCACCTTTTGGAGGAATTAAACAAAGTGGTTATGGACGTGAAGGTGGGTCAATGGCAATAAAAGATTATCTAAACATTAAATATACTCATCTTGGAATTAAAGGTTAATTGATGAAACTTTTAAGGGTTGGTGAGCATGGTAATGAAATACCTGCAATTATTGACAATCAAAATAATTTTCGAAATTTATCAAATATTTTAAAAGATTTTACACCAGAGAATTTGAATTTTGAAAATTTAGATAAAATAAAAAAGCTAGATTTAAATTCTCTTCCATTGATTGAAAGCACCAAAAGAATTGGACCATGTGTAATAAAACCAGCAAATTTTATCGCAATAGGTTTAAATTATAAGGCTCATGCTGAGGAAACAAATTCTGATGCTCCAAAAGAGCCAATTGTTTTTAATAAATCTCCAAATTGCATTGTCGGACCAAATGATAATATTGTAATACCAAAAAATTCAAATTCTTTAGATCACGAAGTTGAAATTGCAATTATTATTGGAAGTAAAGCCAAATACGTTAAAGAGGATGAAGCTCAGAAACATGTACTAGGTTATTGTATCTGTAATGATATAAGTGAGAGGGAATGGCAAAAAGATAGAGGCGGTCAATGGGTAAAAGGTAAATCTGGAGACACTTTTGGTCCATTGGGTCCGTATTTGGTAACAAAGGATGAAATTGATAATCTATTTAATTTAGATTTATCTTTAGATCTTAATGGAAAAAGAAGACAAACAGGAAATACTAGTCTAATGATATTTAATTTTAATTTTTTGATTTCACATATCAGTCAATTTATAACTTTAATGCCAGGTGATATTATCACAACAGGTACACCTGCGGGAGTGGGGATGGGAATGAATCCACCAGATTATTTAAAAGATGGTGATGAAATGATTTTAAAAGTAGACAATCTTGGGGAACAAAAATTGAAAGTTGTTAAAGAAAAGTAATGATTGAATTAATTATTGCATTTGGAGCTGGATTGATAAGTTTTTTATCACCATGTGTTTTACCACTCATACCTGGTTATATTTCTTATATTTCTGGAAGTTCTATAGATGAACTTGTTGATAAAAAGAACATCAATTTATTTCCAATTATTCTATTTACAGTTGGCTTTTCTTTAGTCTTTATAACTTTTGGAGCAGCTTCAACTTTTCTTGGACAAATTTTTCTGGAGAATTCTTATGAATTAAGAATAGCCGCAGGACTAGTTATAATAATCTTATCACTTCATATAATTGGAATAATAAATTTAAAATTTTTAAATTATGAAAAGAGAATTCAAACAAATATTAACAAAAGTGTATTTAGCCCAATATTAATAGGAATGGCATTTGCATTTGGTTGGACACCATGTATTGGACCTATTTTAGGATCTATTTTAGTTTTAGCTGCAACTGAGGAAAGTTTAAGCCAAGGAATATTATTGTTATCTTTTTATTCTATTGGATTAGCTATTCCATTTATTTTATCAGGTTATTTAATACAAAGGTTCCTGATCTTTTCAAAAAATTTTAGAAAGAATATTAATTTAGTATCAAAAATAGGTGGAATAATTCTACTAATTACTGGTATTTTGATATTAACTAATCAATTGCAAGCCTTGGGATATTATTTATTAAATATTTTTCCATTCTTACAAAATTTTGGGTAAATTAAATTATGAAAATTTATCAAATAGATTCTAGCGCTAGAAAAGATGGTTCAACTTCAAGAGCTTTAGCAAAAAAGCTTTTAGATAAAATAAAAAAACCTGATGATGAAGTTATTTATAGAGATCTAAATGATGAAATGGTTTTTGTGTCTAATTTAACAGAGTCAGGGATGAAAATAGATCCAAAAGATCAAACAGAGACACATAAAAAAATGTTCAAACTTTCAGATACACTTGTAAAAGAATTAAAAGAGAGTGATATCATAATCATTTCTGCTCCAATTTATAATTATGGACCTCCAGCAACTTTAAAAGCCTGGTCGGATCTTGCAGCAAGAGTTGGGGAAACTTTTAGATTTAAACCTAATGGAAGAAGGGAAGGGTTACTAAAAAATAAGAAAGCTTATCTAGTAATTACTTCGGGTGGGACAAAGCTAAATAGCAATGAAGATTTTCTTACTCCTTGGTTGAAGTTTATTTTAAATTTTTTTGGCATAGAAAAGGTAGAGGTAGTAAGTGCTGATCAAATGTCCTTAGATTATGAAAAATCAATAAAAGAGGCTGAAAAACAGATAGAAAATTTATCCTAATAATTAAATTTTCTTTTTAAATGTTTAAGCCTGCCCTCGGTACTATCATAATCAATGTAACATCCTTGAAGAAAACGATTTCCCTCGTTTGCATCATAAGTGGTTCTGCCATGCAACAACCTATAGTTATCCATCATTAACAGATCCCCTGTAAGAAGTTTAAATTCTATTCTATAATTTTCTGAATTATAGAGTTCAGATATTTTTTTTCTTGCAGAATAAAATAAATCTAATTTTTCTTTTTCAATTAATGGGACAAAATCTAATCTTGGACTAAAACGTACTTGTTTGAAATTGCTGTTTTCATCTAACTGAATCATTTCAGCCCAATCCTCTAAAATCACACTTTCATCAATAAATTGAAAACGTATTTTTACCTTAGTTAAAATTTTATAATATTCTGGAAAATCTTTTTTAAGTTTCTCAGAAACAGTATATCCATCAACTAGAGTTGATAAACCTCCCGTAACTTCATTTTCTATACAATGAAGCATTTGAATACATGGCACAGGATTTCTATATGGATTATCAGTATGAGGAGCCAAAGGCAAAGAAGTGTAAGCTAAGTCATTTGGATTTGGTTTTGATTTTACATTAAAGAATTCACCAAAGTTTGTACGTCTCACACTTCCTATAGAATTTGCAAAGTTTATAATAAAATTATTTTTTGTTGGCACATTTTTGAAAATTACAAAGCCATATTGATAAAAATTAATCAAGGCTTTGTACATTTCATCTGTTTCAAATAAATTTTCTTTGAATTTGAAAGTATTTTGATCTCTAAATGAAGAGTCCCATTTTATTTTTTCAATTTGTTTAACATCATTAATATTTGAAAATTCTTTAAAAATATCAACTATAGCAATTTTTGTTGAAGCCCCGTCATTGAATTTAATCTCTAAAAAATTACTATTTAAGCTTAAATTTTTGATTTGAATGTTTTCTGGTAATTGAGTTGGGTCAAATAATCTTTGTTGAGTAAATTTATCAACAAAGTTTTCTCCGTTAACTCTTTCTCTTAGCCAAAATGGGTGGATCTCTTTTCTATGGCCCTTATTTTCAAAAAATACTTTGTTATCTTTTAACTCTAATTTCATGTATTTTTAAATCATTATTTAAAATTTTGCTTTAATCAATAGTAATAAAATAGTATTAGAGCGTTGTGCAAATTTTAAAATCTTCAGATTATAAACTTTATTCTAAGTTCATTGAAAGTTTAGCTAAGAAATTAACTAGATTTTATTACTCTAAATTAAACAAACCCTTTAAAGTATCGAATAAACTTAGAAGCGGTTATGACCCTGTAACAACTGCTGACAAGGCTTTTGAACGATTCATCAGAAATGAGATTAAAAAGAAGTTTCCAAATCACCAAATTATAGGTGAAGAATTCGGCTATAAAAAAACTAAAAGTGATTATTCATGGGTTATAGATCCCATAGATGGAACTCGATCATTTGTGATAGGAAATCCAACTTGGAGTAATTTGATATCTTTAAATTATAAAGGTAAACCAGTCGTAGGCCTTGCAAATTTTCCAATTCTTAAAAAGTTTTATTTTAATACCTCATTTAATTCTGCGTATGTTTCAGAAAACGGAAAGAAAAAGAAAATACTTGTTAACCAAAAAGCAACTTATTCTAAAATGAAATTGTCAGCAGCTTTTCACGGCAGCTTGTCATTAAATAAACAAAAACAAATTCCGCAAATTTTAAGAAGAATGCAATTTCCCTGCTCGGATGCTTTAAGTTATTCTCATTTTGCTGAGGGTAAACTTGATGTTGTTATTCAATGTGGAAATAAAATTTGGGATATTCATGCCTTAATACCAATTATTGAGGCTGCAAAAGGAATTGTCTCGACTTGGAAAAATGATGATGCCAAGAAAGCTGGAAATATTATTTGCTCAGCTAATAACAATTTACATAAAAAAATGCTTAAAATTTTGAAACCAGTTTCTAGCTAGTTTTACCCAAAGTATTTAAAAGAATTACACCAATAATTATTAAAATTATTCCAATAATCCCATAAAGGTTTGGAATTTGCTGATATTTAAAAACACCAAACAGTGTTACTGCAGTAATCGTTAAACCTCCATATGTTGCGTATGTAAAACCAACTGGGATAATATTCATTGCTTTAGATAAACAAAAAATACAAGCTACTATAGATATGATACAAAAAATAGTTGGCCCAATTATTGTAAATCCATTAGTTGATTTTAAAAAACCATTTGAAGTTATTCCAAGAAGGATCGCTAAAGCTAAAAAGATATAACCAGATAAATTTGCCATAAATTATCCTGTTTTACCCAGCAGATTAACAATTAAAACTCCTGATATAATTAATATCAAACCAATGATTGTGAATAGATCAGGTACTTGATTGAATTTATATATTCCAACAATTGAAGTCGCTACAATGCATAAACCAGCAAAAGATGCGTAGGTGATACCAACAGGTATAGTTTTCATCACTATTGAAAGAGTAAACATGCAACCAATTATTGTGATTGCAGTAATTAAACTAGGAACTAACAATGTAAAACCATTTGCACTTTTTGCAAAACTATTTGCTGCAGTTCCTAATATGACAGCAAGGATAAGAATTAGAAAAGCTATAACGTTACTCACAAATAAAAGATATTCTTATTTGGTAATTTTATCTACAAATTTTTTAATCGGGGGACCTACAAGAAGAGCAGCAATTATTGCAATTGGAAGACTTACTGACCATGCTTTAAAAAAACGGTCGACATACTCATTATCCATTCCAGTATTTATATAAGTAATTATTAGTGTCATTAAAAGACTCATCCCAAATCCCATAACTAATATAAATAAAAGGTTAGAATATTTTTTTGGAAACATTTTTAAATACTTTGTTTCTGCAATTCAATTTGAAGCTTTTCCATCATAATCATAGGAGACTTCAAAAACGGATGAACTTTATGAGCTTCAATGTAACTATCAATAGCTTTTTCGTAGTTTTTTAAAGCTGTTTGAACTAAACCTTGGCCTGTTAGTGCACCGAAATGTCTTTTTTCTATCAAAAGCACTTTATCAATATCAGCTTGTGATAGCTCGTATTTACCCATTAAATATAATACCGTTGCTCTTTTATTCCAGGCCTCTGCCCAATTAGGATCAAGTTTAATGACTTCAGTAAATTTATCATATGCAGCATCAAGTTTATTCTCCATCATTGCAGATGAACCATCAGCTAATAACTTTGTTAAATTATTTTTAGTTGGATGAGTAGTCCAAAGATCCCAAATTTTATCCTCTATTTTTTTTGAATTTTCAAAGTTTAAAGCACTTTTTAATTGAACAAATAATTTATCAATTTCTTTTTTATTATCGTCAGCCAATAAAGGCGATGAAAATAAGAAAAAAATAAAAATGAATGAAATTTTTTTCACTTACTTAGACATTGGAGTAGCGCCAGTTTCTAAACTAACAATTTTTCCGTCTTTATATCTATAAACCGCCATTACAGCTTCAACATTTCCGTCATTAAATGTAACAAAAGAATGGTGTACACCCACTTCATCATTTTCATATACAACCCTAGTTTTATCTTGATTGATATCTCCACTCATTGCCCATTTTATAACATCAGCTTTTCCTAAAGAATTTCCAGATTTATGCATCGTGAATTTAAAATCATCATGCAAAAGTTCATTCATAGTTGCCTCATCTTTTTTGTCTATTGCATCAGTATATCTTTTTAATATCGACATTTTATACTCCTTTAATTATTATTCCGTTACCAATTGAGTTTTCTAAACGGATTTGTTTAATTGGTTTGTATTCATCAGAGTTATACCACTCTAAAGCTTTTTCATAACTTGGAAATTTAATAACAACTGTTCTAGGATATGCCCAAGTTCCTTCTAATACTTTTGTTTCACCACCTCTAACAATATATTCTCCACCAAATTTTTCAGCAATCGGTTTCACTTTTTCTACGTACTCTTTATATTCCTCAGGTTTTTTTACCTCTATGTTGAATATTGCAAACCCAGACATTAAGTGTAAATTTTATCAGCTAAACCGTAGCATAAAATTGCACTCATAATTGTAAATACAAACGGTGCAATAACACCCTCGTTTGTAGTTTTTTCATTCACACCTGTTTTATTTATTTTAATAGAATAAAAATTACATAAAAAAATACATAGGTTATTTATAAAAACTAAATTTAAGAATCCCCATGTGTTTTCCAAACCCCCAGGTCTTATAAAACCTACATAGATTGACATTAAAAATACAGCGAGCATAAATGCTCCTGCCATTCTAATCATTATTGCTCCACTTGGATCTATACCAAATCTTTCCATGAAGCTTTTAGTGCCAAAAATAGTTTGAAATGCGTAAACACCAACTCCAATAAAGTGAACTAAATAAATTATTAAATAAAATATCCCATTAAATTTTTCTAACATTTTTTCTCCTAATCGTTAAAAACCATTCTCATTTCATCCTGAATTGTGCCTTCTTTAAAAACACCCTTCATTTTTTTCTGAAGTTCAATGAATTCAGGATCAGCTGACATGTTTGTATCATTTTCAAATGCTTTATCAGTAAACTGCTCGCCCACAAGTGTTTCTCTTACCGTCCTTGGGTTACCACCAATTTGAAATGAAAAGTAAACTTCATGATCTGGATAATGTTTTTTTCTAACTTTTGCCAAACCTTTAGAGATTTCCATAGCTTCATCAAGTTTATCATCGTAAACACCAATGGTTCTTGTATAGATTGCTTTCATAAATTTCTCTTTTAAGCGTTATAGTCCATCACTTGGTCAGTACACTCAGTAAATTTATGTGGCTCAAAGAAATCATTCATTTGACCCAATTGATTATTGATATCCGCTTCACTGTTAGCTTTCCACCAACAAAACATTTGCATTGTATCACCTGGAGTGTTCCAAGTCATTTGACATGCTGCTTTATCACTTGTCATTGATTTAACAATGTCTTCCATTTTCATTGAAGCTACTGTTTCACTAAATTTTTCTTTCATTTCTTTCGATTTGAAAGTGTGAGTTACCATATAGTTTTTCATTTTTTCCTTTCAGTTATTTTGCTTTGGTTAAATGATAAACTGAGTAACTATCTAATACTGCTGACATAATAGGTTTTGATACTTCAGTTCCCTCTATAAATTTATATAGAGCTGCCTCGTCAGTACAAAAAATCTTAAACATAACGGTGCTTTTATCTGGTGTTACTGTTCCAATTGTTTTTTCTACTACTGCAACTTTTGCTCTTTCTGCTAAACCTTCAGGTGATTGCATAAATCCCATAAATTTTTCAAACATTCCCTCTTTTAATTTAGCTACTACTAACATTTCTTTTTCCATAAATTTCTCCCTAATATAAAGTTTGAACTACTTTTTTTACTCTTTCAGCTCCATTAGGAACCAAAGCTTCAACAAACGTATGACATTTGTCAGTTTTAGCTTTGTCGTATTTTGAGCCATAATGTTTATCTACTGCTTTGTTTACTCCAGCATCCCAATCTTTTTCTTGAATACCTATTTCAAGAGCATATGTTTTAAGAACTTTTACAGTTGAAATTGATTTTTCTTTCATTCCGTACTCAAATTTTTCACCTGATGGAAGAAAGTAGTTAGCCATATAAATACCAACACAATCCCATGCTTTTGATTTATCTTTGTCACTCATTCCTGCATTTGCAGATGTAAAAATGAAAAATGACAAAACTATAATAATTTTTTTCATAATTCCTCGACGTTAATTAATATTAATATAAAAATGTAACTGTTTTGTTACATGCCTGGTATGCGTTATTATAACCAGCTAGGAATAGGGAGGTTTTTTTCCTTTAAAAAGGATTTATTAAACATCTTTGAGTTGTATTTATCTGATCTATCACAGAGAATTGTTACAATTGTTTTTCCTGGACCTAGCTCTTTTCCTAATCTAATTGCACCTGCAATATTTACTCCACAACTAGTTCCTAAACTTAACCCCTCATGCTGTATTAAATCATAAAGCACGGGTAAAGACTCTAGATCACTGATTGAAAAAGCACCATCAATTTTAGCTTCAGCAAAGTTTTTAGTTATTCTGCTTGAACCAATACCTTCAGTTATTGATCCACCCTCAGCTTTAAGTTCACCATTCATGATATGATTATAGAGTGCAGAGCCTGTTGGATCTGACAAATAAATTTTTATATTCTTATTTTTTTCTTTTAAAAATTTACTTACACCACCGATGGTGCCTCCAGTTCCTGATGCGCAGACAAAGCCATCTACTTTACCACCAGTTTGTTCCCAAATTTCTGGCCCAGTCGTTTCGTAATGACCTTTTGCATTAGCAGTGTTATCAAATTGGTTTGCCCAAACTACACCCTTGTTATTTGTACTTTTTAATTCTTCAGCAAGACGACCCGCAACTTTTACATAGTTACCATCATCTTTATAAGGCTTGGGCGGCACCAGTCTAAGATCTGCACCGATATTTTTTAAAGTATCTTTTTTTTCTTGGGTTTGGTTGTCATTCATTACGATTATTGTCTTATAACCTAAGGAATTTCCTAAAAGACATAAACCTATCCCAGTGTTACCTGCAGTACCTTCAACAACGATTCCACCTTCCGAAATTAATTTCTTTTCTTGTGCATCTTTTATTAGCGCAAGAGCAGCTCTATCTTTAACGGATCCACCTGGATTTAGGTACTCCGCTTTTCCATAAATATTACATCCAGTGATCTCAGAGGCTGCTTTTAATTTTATTAAAGGTGTATTGCCAACCGACTCAATAAAGTTATTTTTTATTTGTGACATTAATCTTTATCTTTATCAGTAACAGCGTAAGGTTGAAATCCTTTTGTAGCATCACCAACTCTTGTAGCTGGAATTCCTACCATTATTGATTTCTCAGGAACATTTTTAGTAACCACTGCATTTGCACCGATTAAAGAATTTTTGCCAATTGTTATTGGTCCTAAAATTTGAGCACCGGATCCAACAACAACATTATCTTCTAAAGTTGGATGTCTTTTAGTATTTCTTTGATCATTAGTGTTTATACTTGGAGCAATTCCACCTAATGTAACATTATGATAAATAGTAACATTATTTCCAATTTCAGACGTCTCGCCGATTACAACTCCCATACCGTGATCAATAAATAAATTTTTTCCAATCTTTGCCTTTGGATGAATTTCTATTCCTGTTAAAAATCTTGAAAATTGAGAAATGATTCTTGCAACTAAATCAAATTTTGCTATCGCAAAAAAATTTGCAATTTTATGAAAAAAAATAGCCTTAACCCCTGGATAAGTTAAGATAAGACTTAACTTAGATTTTGCCGCAGGATCTCTGTCTATTATAGATTGTAAAAAATCATTCATCTAATTTTGTCAGCTTGATAAAAATAATTAATGTCTATATAGTGCTTTTAAACAGTATTTAAAGGAGAAATAATGTACAAAAATACTAATTGTTTTCATCTAGCAATCCCATGTGGAGATCTAGAAACAGCAAAAAAGTTTTATAGTGAAACTTTGGGCTGCCGACTTGATAATTCAGCACAAGAGTGGGCTGATGTTGACTTTTGGGGAAATGAATTAACTCTCCATGCAAGTGAGCATAAACTAGATAACGAAAGACACGATGTAGATATGGGTAACGTTTCTGTTCCACACTTTGGAGTTCATTTATCAAGAAAAGATTTTGATACTTTAAAAAATAGATTAAAAGAAAAAGGTGCAAAGTATTATGATGAACCTTATCTAAGATTTAAAGGAACAAAATACGAGCAAGAAACATTTTTTGTAAAAGACCCTAACGAAAATATTCTAGAGATCAAAACTTTAACTGCTAATCCAGAATAATTTTAGTTTAGATGGAATACCTGGTATTAGGTTTTATTACCGGGCTTAGTTTAATCCTAGCGATTGGTGCTCAAAATATCTTTGTAATAGAACAAGGTCTTAAAAAACAGTATGTTTTTTTAGTCTGTTTAATTTGCTCATTTTCAGACCTAATTTTAATATTTTCAGGCATTCTTTTATTCCACTTTTTTCATCAATATTTTAATATATTTGTAGAGCTAACTTTAAACATCTGTTTAATAATTTTTTTAATCTATTTCATATATTCAAAAATTAAATCTTTTAGTGTTAGTGCTAATTTCAATATTGAAAAAAAAGAGATTACTAGTGCTAAGATTATATTGAAGACACTTGGTTTCACCTACCTAAATGCACATGTTTATTCCGATACAGTTTTCTTTTTAGGAAATTTTTCAAAAAATTTTTTATTTGATGAAAAAATTTATTTTGCTATTGGAGCTTCTGTAGCATCTTTTATATTTTTCTTTTTACTTGGTTATTCATCGGTATATTTTTCAAAATATGCTCAGAGTGATAAAACGTGGAAATATATTAATGGATTCATTATTAGTTTCATGTCTTTGCTGACAATTTATATAATTAAAGAAACGGCATATTTTCTTTAGTTAAAAGCATTTTCGAGTGACAATTATAGCGCATGTTAAAATCTCAATTTCAAATTAATCTTATTTAATATGATTTTAAGAAGAAAAATTTTGAAATTATTTGGACTTTCTATACTTTTTGTATCATTGCCTTATCAATTCTTAAAATCAGCTACAAAAAAAATTATTAATCCTGATCTGACTAAAGCCCAAAAAGATATAATGTTTAATGAGGGCACTGAGAGACCGTTTACCAGTAAACTACTTGAAGAAAAGAGAAGTGGTTTTTATCATTGCGCAAACTGTGGAGCAAAGTTATTTTCATCAAAAGCAAAATTTGATAGTGGCACGGGTTGGCCTTCTTTTTCTGAGGCTTTGCCAGGAGCTTTTAAAACTAAGATTGATTATTCTTTTGGAATGAAAAGAGTCGAATATCATTGTGCAAATTGTGGTGCACATCATGGCCACGTTTTTTTAGACGGACCTACTGCTACTGGAAAAAGATTTTGTAATAATGGATTGTGTTTAATTTTTGTACCAGAGAATTAATTAGAAAAACCATATTTTCTAAGCCTTGCATCTCCTGTTCTTGCATGAGCTTCCATTCCCTCATATCTAGAAATTCTTGCTGCAGCAGCACCAACTAATTTAGTAGACTCTTTTGTCATTCTTTGAAAGCTTAAAGTTTTAATAAATTTTCCAACAAATAATCCGCCAGTGTATCTTCCTGCACCTTTAGTTGGTAAAATATGATTTGTACCAGAACATTTGTCGCCGTATGCAACAGTTGTTTCTTCACCCACAAACAACGAACCATAATTTGTTAATCTTTCATGAAACCATTCTAAGTTTTCGGTCTGTACTTCTAAATGTTCAGGTGCATATTCGTCACTAATTTTCACTATTTCTTCATTAGTGTCACAAAGAATTACTTCACCATAATCTCTCCACGCTGCTTCAGCACTTGTTCTTGGAACTTCTGGAAGCTCTGCAATTAATTCTGGAACTCTTTTCATTACTTTTTCGGCTAATTCTTTACTAGTTGTATAAAGCCAACATGGTGAGTTATATCCATGCTCAGCTTGTCCCACTAAATCTACCGCAACAATTTCTGGATCAGCTTTAGCATCAGCTATAATTCCAATTTCAGTTGGTCCTGCAAACAAATCAATACCAACTTTTCCATATAAAATTCTTTTAGCCTCAGCTACAAATTGATTTCCTGGTCCTACAATTATATCTGCTGGGGGGTTTTTGAATAATCCATTGGTCATTGCTGCAATTGCAGGAACTCCCCCTAAATTTAAAATAACATCTGCACCGCAAAGATCAGCTGTGTATACAATAGTAGGGTGGGCACCAACACCTTCTTTAGGAGGACTACATGCAATAATATTTTTTACTCCAGCAACTTTTGCTGTAGTTACACTCATTACAGCAGATGCAATGTGAGCATATCTTCCACCTGGGATGTAGCAACCTGCTGTATTAATAGGCACTAATTTTTGACCTGCATAAAGACCATCAGAAAGTTCTACCTCAAAATCTTGACCATAATTTTTAAGTTGTGCTTCAGCAAATTTTCTAACTCTTTCAAATGAAAATTGAATATCATCTTTGGTTTTTTCATCTAGAGTTTTTTTAATTTCTTCAATTTTCTCTTTTGATACTATGATGTCTCCATCATATTTATCAAATTTTTTAGTCAAATCGATGCAGCCTTTTTCTTTTGTTGTTTCGATATTTTTTAATAAATCTTGAACTATTCCAGTTGTCTTATTATCGTCAGTGGACGAAGTTTTTGGAGACTTTTTTAAATAAGTAATAGCCATTAATACATTTTTATTATTGATGAATTATTTAAGACAAATTCAATTTTATTGCAATCAAACATTTAATCTAGCGCAACAACAGCTGCTGCAATTGAAGCTAGTCTAGCAGGCGCTTCATCGGAGCGGCTAGTTATTACCACAGGTACTTTACCGCCTACAACTACTCCCGCAGCACATGCACCATTAAAATAAATCAACATCTTTACTAATGCATTACCTGTCTCAACACTTGGTACTAATAAAACATCGGCAATTCCAGCAACATCATTTTTTATACCTTTAATATTTGCAGATTTTTTTGAAATACTATTATCGAAAGCTAAAGGCCCAAATACATCAGCATTTAAATTTTCTTTTTTTGCGAGATTTGTAATTTCTTCAGCCTCTTTAGAACTTGGAACACTGTCTAAAACTTCCTCTGTAGCAGACAATACTGCAATTTTTGGTCTTTCAATTCCAATTCTATGCGAAAAATTAATTACATTTTTTAAGATATGCATTTTAGTTTTTACATTTGGTAATACATTTAAAGCACCATCAGTAATTATTAAGGGTTTGTCATCTTTTTCTAAAGTCATATGCCAGATATGACTTAACCTCGTTTTGCCCAACAAGTTGTGCTCTCTTTTTAAAACTTCTTTCATTAAAATATCTGTATGAATATGTCCTTTAACTATAATTCTTATTTTTCCTTCACTCGCGAGCTTTGCAGCTATACCTGCAGTATTATTTTCAACTGGTTCATTAATAATTTCAAATTTAGAAATATCCCATTTTAAATCCAATGCACATTTTAAAATTTCTTCTTGATTACCAATAAAAATTGGATTTATAAGATTTTCCTTTACAGCGTCTAACACAGACATCATTGGAAGCGGTTTTCCTGCATTAACAATACCTGCATTTATAACTTTTTTGTTGCGTGCTTTGTTTAATAAATTTTCAGGACAGATTATTTGTTTATTAGATAACATTTCTAAAATATACAACTATATTGTTAATTTGAAATATCAATCGAAAAATCTTATTTTTTATTTAAAAGAACTT
>CACEWC010000010.1 GCA_902563075.1 uncultured Pelagibacteraceae bacterium | reverse complement strand
CTTACTTGATTGAGACTTGGACCTATTTATCTCGGTAAAAAAACTTTCTATAAATCCATTTATTGATAATAATATTTTTTTAAACTTTTTTTTGTAAAAACTTAAATTAAACATAAATTGTTGAGACTTATAATTAAATTATTAAAATGGTAAACTCTGATTATCTAAAAAACCTTAATCAAGCTCAAAAACAAGCTGTATTAGCTTTGGATGGACCATTATTGATAGTTGCTGGAGCTGGGTCAGGAAAAACAAAGGTTTTAACGAGCAGAATTGCTCACATTATAAAAAATAAAAATGCTTACCCCAATCAAATTCTGGCAGTGACATTCACTAATAAAGCAGCAAAAGAAATGCAAAACAGAGTAGGTAAAATTTTAGGATCTTCTGCTGTTGGTCTCTCATGGCTAGGAACATTTCACTCAATATGTGCAAAATTACTTAGAAAACATGCCCCAGCGGTAAATCTAAATTCTAATTTTACAATTATTGATACGGACGATCAAAACAGATTGATTAAGAATATTTGTAAGGCAGAAAATATTGATGTCAAACAACTGGCTCCCAGATATGTTATTGCAATTATTGATAAGTGGAAAAATAAAGGCTTATACCCAAGTGAAGTGAAAATTAATTCTAAAGATATTTATGAAAAAACTATTTTACCTGTTTACAAAATCTACCAGCAAAAGTTGATTGAGTTAAATGCTTGTGATTTTGGAGATCTAATTTTGCATTCAGTTAAAATTTTAGAAAAAAATAAAGATATAAGAGATATCTATTCTAAAAATTTTAAATACATTCTTGTCGATGAATATCAAGATACAAATTTTATACAAAGTCGATGGCTTAATTTATTAGCAGAAAAAAATAAGAATATATGTTGTGTAGGGGATGATGATCAATCGATTTATAGTTGGAGAGGAGCTGAAATTAAAAATTTTCTTGATTTTGACAAGATTTATGAAAATACAAAGATAATAAGACTAGAAGAAAATTATAGATCTTCAAAAAATATTTTATCTGTTGCTTCGTCATTAATTTCTAATAATGAAAATAGGGTCGGCAAAACTTTAAAATCTACAATGGATGAGGGCGATCTCATAAAATTAAATTGTTTTAAGAATGGAAAAGATGAAGCTATCGGCATTTCAGATGAAGTAGAAAACATTAAAAAAAAATATTCACTTAATAATATTGCAATTTTGGTAAGAGCTATTTTTCAAACACGAGAGTTTGAAGAAAGATTTTTAAAAATTGGTATGCCTTATCGAATATTAGGGGGAATTAAATTTTATGAGAGAGCTGAGATAAAAGATTGTATAGCTTATTTGAGATTAGTTAACCAAGAAAAAGATGATCTGGCTTTTGAAAGGGTAGTAAATAATCCTAAAAGATCTATCGGTGAAAGTACAATAAAAACAATACACGAATACTCAAAAAAAAATAAAATTAGCTTAGAGAGTTCTTCAAGAAAAATGATAGAGCAAAATTTGATAAAACCAAAGACAAAAATAGGCTTAACCTTATTTTTGGATTTAATTTCTAAATGGAGAAATGATTTAAAAATTAAAAAATTTAATCATGTGAAATTATTACAAATTCTTTTGGATGAGTCTGGATATTCTGCAATGTTAAAAAATAAAAAAGATCTAGAAAATGAAAATCGTATAGAGAATATTAAGGAATTACTTAGTGCTATGAAAGAATTTGATAATTTAGAAAGTTTCTTAGATCATGTATCTCTTGCAACGTCTATTGATCAAGATTGGGAAGGTGAAAAAATAAACATGATGACAATGCATGCGGCTAAAGGATTAGAATTTGATGTAGTTTTTTTACCTGGTTGGGAGGAAGGATTGTTTCCACACCAGAAATCAATAGAAGAAAAAGGACACAACGGTTTGGAGGAAGAGAGAAGGTTGGCCTATGTAGGCATCACTAGAGCAAAGAAAAATGCAATTATTTCTTTTTCGATGAATAGATTTTATCAAGGTGATTGGATAGATAGTATGGCGTCGAGATTTATTGATGAACTTCCAGAAAGTAATTTAGAAAAAAATTCATATTTTGACGATAACAAAGATACATTTGAAGAATTTGAATTTAATCAAGATTTTGAATTAGATGATGATTCTAAGAGAAGTCCTGGTTGGATTAGATATCAGAAAAGAATTAAATGATAAAAAAAAGAATAAATAAACTTAGAAGTAAATTTATAAAACATGGAATTGATGGCTATGTAGTACCAAAAAATGATGAATTTTTCTCTGAATATTCAAATAAAGATAGGCTTAAATTCATCTCAAATTTCACAGGTTCTGCAGGCTATGCAGTAATTTTAAAAAATAAAAATTTCCTTTTTGTCGATGGAAGGTATTCGATCCAAAGTAAAATAGAAAGTGGTAAGAATTTTAAAATTTTAGATTATTTAAAAATTATTAATACAAGTGTTTTTAAAAATTTAAATTTAGGAATTGATCCTAAACTGTTTACCTCAAAACAAATTAAGAATTTTTTTTTAAAAAATAATAAAATTACTATCATAAAAGAAAATCTTATTGATAAAATTTCAAAAATACAAAATAAAAGAAAATCGCCTTTTTACTCGATTGATAAAAATATAGTTGGTGAAAGCCATCATAAAAAAGTTTCTAAGGTTTCGTCTTTTTTAAAAAAAAATAAGTATGATTATTTATTTATTACAGCACCAGAAAATGTTGCATGGTTATTGAATATTAGAGGACACGATAGTCCAACAAGCCCAATACCAAATAGTAATCTTTTGATTACTAAAGAAAAACATGTTTTCTTAATTGTTGAAAAAAATAAGACTTCAAAACTTTTGAATGAGAAAAAACTTAAACAACAACAGATAGTTGAACCAAAATATATTTTAAATTTTTTTAATAGATTAAAAAAAGGAACCATTTTAATTGATGAAAAAACATGTTCTTTATATTTTGAAAAATTAATAGAAAAAAAATTTAGAATAACAAAAAAAGAAGATCCAATTTATATTTTTAAGTCTATAAAAAATAATATTGAAATAAAAAATATGATTAATGCTCATGTTATAGATGGAGTTGCATTAACTAAATTTATTTACTGGATAAAAAATTTAAAAAAATTGAACATAACTGAAGTTGATGCTCAAAACAAATTAGAAAAAATAAGAAGAATGAATTCAAAATATTTATTTCCAAGTTTTAATACTATTGCAGGAAGTGGAAAAAATGGGGCAATAGTTCACTATAGAGCTACTAAAAAAAATACAAAGGTCTTAAAAAGAAGTGAAATATTCCTATGTGACTCTGGTGGTCAATATAAATTTGGTACAACTGATGTAACAAGAACTATCTGTTTTGGAAATCAAAATAAAAATATAAAAAATATTTTTACTAACGTTTTAAAAGGACATATTGCTGTTGCTCAAACTGATCTTAATAAGAAAAAAACGGGAAAACTCATTGATAAAGATGCAAGAAAATATCTTAAAAAAGACCGTCTAGATTATAATCATGGCACAGGACATGGAGTTGGTTTTTTTCTTAATGTTCATGAAGGACCTCAAGCTATCTCGAAATCTAATTCAGTAAAAATACAAAAAGGCATGATACTTAGTAATGAACCAGGTTATTATAAAAAAGGTAAATTTGGAATTCGTATTGAAAACTTAGTATATGTTAAAAAAATTGGAAAAAAACTAAGTTTTGAAAATTTAACTTTGGCTCCAATAGAAAAAGAACTAGTCAATTTTAATCTCTTAACAAAACGAGAAAAAAACTATCTTTTCAATTATCATTTAAAAGTTTACTCAAAAATATCTCCATTTTTAAATAGAAATGAAAAAAAATGGTTAGCAAGTTTTATTTAAACATTTTTAACCAAGAAGACTGGTCTAAAATTTTAACACCCAAATTTTTTGCTACATCGACTTTCCTATTAGTTGGTTTTTCTCCAATTATAAGATAATCAAGTTTTTTTGTTACATTGCTAACTATTGATCCTGAATTTTGCTCTATCAAAGATTTTGCCTCAGAACGGCTCATTTTTGAAAGTTTACCTGTGAACATAAATGTTTTATTGTTCAACAAACCACCAGCTTTGGGTGTTTCTACGTCTTTTACCTCAAGCAATTCATCCAAATTTTTCAAAACTTTTAGATTTGTATCATTGTTAAAAAAATTTTTAATTGAACTTATCTGAGTTTCACCAATTCCATCAATATTCATTAAATCATTGAAATTACTTTTTTTTGAGAGAGCTAAAAAATTTTTAAATGATTTTAAGTTCTTTGATATAATTTTAGCATTTTCTAAACCAATGTGCCTAATGCCCAAAGCATAGACAAATTTTTCAAAAGAAATCTTTTTTCTTAAATTTATTGAATATTTTAAATTAGCAACTGATTGTTTACCCCAGCCATCTAAGCTTTCTATTTTCTTATAATCAAGTTTAAATATATCTTGTGGAAGTTTAATTAAATTTAAATTCCAAAAATTCTCAACTATCTTTTTACCAAAGCCCTCGATATTAAAAGCTTCTTTCGAGACAAAATGTTTAATTTTTTCTATAGACATTTTTTTACACTCATATCCTTCGCTTGAGCATCTTCTTACTGCATCTTCTTTTTTTGTTGTAAAGTTAAAATCTTTGATGGTTTTTGAACCACAACATGGACATTTAAGAGGAAAATTAAATTTTTTTGAGTCTTTATTCCTCATCTTTAGATCCACAGAAATAACATGTGGAATTACATCGCCAGCTCTTTCAATTAAAACTGTATCATTCACTCTTATGTCTTTTCTATTTATTTCCTCTTCATTATGTAAAGTTGCATTAGAAACAACTACTCCTCCAATATTTACAGGATTGATCTTTGCCACCGGCGTTAATGCACCAGTTCTGCCAATTTGAATCTCAATATCTTTAATTTTTGAAACTCCACTATTTGCTGAAAATTTGTGAGCGATAGCCCATCTCGGAGCATTAGCAACGTTTCCTAACCTTTTTTGTAATTGAAATTTGTTTACTTTATAAACAATCCCATCAATATCGAAATCAATATCAGCTCTTTTTTTTTCAATTTCATGATAATTGGTCATTAAATTCTCTACTTTTTCCAGAGTTTTATTTAAAGGGTTCGTTTTAAAACCCCATTCCTTTAAATTTTTTAAGTACTCATTTTGTGATGTAGCTTTCAAACCTTTTTCGTAACCAAATGTATAAGCAATAAATTTTAAAGGAATTTTTTTAGTCTCTTTTGGATCTTTTTGTCTTAAGGAACCAGAGGCAGCATTTCTTGGGTTCGCAAACTTATTTTTTAATTTTTCAAAATCACTATTTTGAATAAATACCTCACCTCTTATATCGATTTCTTTTGGAAAATTTTTTGACTTTATAAAATACGGAATATCTTTAATTGTTTTTAAATTTTCTGTTATATCCTCTCCCTCTTTTCCATCACCCCTTGATAAACCAGTAATAAATTTTCCATTTTTATAAATTAAAGATGCTGATATGCCATCAATTTTAGGCTCAGCACTATAAATTATATTAAAATTCTCATCTTCATTTAAAAAATTTAAGATTTTTTTTTCAAAATTTACCAAGTCGTTTTTATCAAAAGCATTACCTAAAGAAAGCATAGGAACTGAATGTTTTACTTTTTTGAAAACTTTAGATGGTTTAAAACCGACAGAATTAGATGGAGAATTTATATCATTTAGATATTTATATTTTTTCTCTAATCTTATTATTTCTAACTTTAATTTATCAAATTCTTGATCTTTAACCAGGGGATTATTTAAATCGTAATAATGCTTATTATACTTTTGAAATAATTTTATCTTCTCTAAATATTTTTTATTAATTTTTTCATCTAACATTTTCTAAAAAAGATTCTTAATTTTACCTAAAATTTTACTTTTTTCTTTTTTGTTATCTGGAATGGACATTTTATATTCCCTATTAAATATTTTATATGCCTCTAAATACCACTCACCAGAGTTATAATTATAACCTAATAATGATGCATATTTGAGAGACTCTTCTTCCATGCCAAGTTTATAATAAATTTCTACTAATCTATGTATTGCCTCTTCTATATGGACTGTAGTTTCATAATTTTTAATAACATTTTTAAATCTATTAATTGCTGCAATCCATTTTTGTTTTTTAATATAGTGTCTTCCTAAGTAAACTTCTTTTGCTGCTAATACATCATTGATTAAATCAATTTTAAATCTAGCATCATATGCGTAATCAGTTTCAGGATAATTTTTAATAATGAATTCTAGTTCTTTTTTTGAAAGTACTAGAGGTGCTAAATCTTTCTTTTCACCTTCAATAGTTTCATAATAACACATAGCCAAAAGATAATGTCCATAGGCAATATTTTTATCTTTTGGATATGTAATAAAATATCTTTTCAAATTTTCTATTGCTAAAGAATAATAGTCTTGCATATAATAGGAATAAGAAGCCATTAAAACAGACTTTGGTGCCCATTCTGATTGTGGAAATAAAATTTCAGCCTCTAAAAATTTTTTTGAAGCAGCAAAATAGTCCCCTATTTCAAACAAGTCCATTCCCTCTTTATAAACAGAAATCATTTCTTCTTTTTGGGATGTTTCTTTAATTAATGGAGTATTTTCAATTTTCTTACTACAAGAAATCACAAAAAATAATAATAAAATAATTATGAAAAATTTTTTCAAGTACATCATTGAATTATATATTCTAGTAAAAAATTATAAAGATGAATATTTTTTAAGCTATTGATTTTAACAAGCTTCTATTTATTAATGTATGTGGAAGTGTTCTTTCCTGAATTTCAATGATAGAAAAATTATCTTTATTTGAAAATAGTTCTCTCAATAAATTATTTGTAAAATAATGGCCTCCCTGCGAACATTTAATGCTCGCAATCATTCTATATCCGCTAGTGAAAAGATCACCAATGCAATCAAGTATTTTATGATTCACAAATTCTTTTGAATTTCTCAATCCTTCTGGGTTAAGCACATCTTCACCCTTCACAACAACGGCGTTATCTAAACTTCCACCTTTTGCTAAACCATTTTTCTTAATTAATTCGATGTCCTCGTATAAACAAAAAGTTCTTGAATTGAAGATTTCTGTTAGATCATCCTCATAAATATTTATTTTATTTCTTTGATCACCAATAATATCATTTTGATACTTAAGTTGGAAATCAATATCTAAGCTTAACTTAGATGGCTCAATTGATATAAATTTATCTTTTTTTCTAAATTCTACTCTTTTATTTATTTTAATAATTTTTATCGGTTTATCAGAGGATTCTAAACCAACAGATAATATTTTATCTATAAACTGTTTTGCTGAACCGTCCAAAATTGGTACCTCTTCATTATCAATTTCAACCAAAACATTATCGATTCCAATTCCAAATAATGCTCCCATTAAATGCTCTATTGTTGAGACACTTACTCCAGAGTTGTTACTTATTGTGGTGTTCAAAGCAGTATTACTTACATTCATAAAATTTGGGTATATGAAATTATTTTCTTTTAAATCAACTCTTTTAAATACAATTCCTGTATCAGGATCAGAAGGTTTAATACAAATTTTTATCTGTTTTCCACTATGAAGTCCTATACCCGTGAATGATAGAGCATTTTTGATTGTTTTTTGATTTAAAAGTGACACGGACAACTTCTAATTCACAAAAACTAAAGTTTAAAAACAACTAATATTACGAGAAAATACAAATCATTTAAAAAATTCAAAAAATTTCTCAAAAAAACCCTTATTTCTTGAGCTTTTATTAGTTATAAGTACCTCATTTACATTGTATCCAGACAGAACTTTTTGAGCAACCTCATAAATATTTTTACTTTTATCATTTGAAAAGCTTTTTAGGTAAGGATAACTGAATGCCTTATCTACTGATATTTTATATTCACTCAATAATTTTTTAATATTTTTTAGTACATAATCGGGCAAACAGATAAAACTTAAATCAATTGATAAATTTTTACATTTTTTTTTGTCAGGAAAGACATCATAATAATTATTATCAATATAAAATCGATCAATCTTTAAATGTAAAATATCTGCATTTTTTAATGTATCTTTGCAATAATTCCTAGCATCTACCAATAGTTCATTCACTATCTTTGTATCTAATGAAATTATATCTACTTTATTTTTAATTGAAAAATTAACAGAATATATATTTTTGTAATCAATTATTAAGTGAACAGTTTCTATAAATTTTTTAAGTCTTTTTTCTATTTCAATAATATTGTTTTTTAAAAAGTCACCTAAAGCTCTATAATTTATCTCCTTTATCTCATCTATATGAGTTTCTTTATAAACTTTTTCAAAAAGAATTTCATTTTTTAAATCTGTTACAGTAAGAATAAATTTATTTGGAGTCACTGAAATAAATGTTTTAAAATTTAAATTATTTTGCATCAAATATTATTTGGCCCTTTTGACGAAAATCGATCATTCTTTTATCTTTAAAATTTTTTTCTTTAGATAAACGGATAAACAAATTTAAAACTTCACTTATATCTTCTCTTGGTAATTTAATTAAATATCCCGTGGAAGTCTCTATGTCCCATCTTTTTGATTTATAGTAATATAGATTTAATATCTGCTTAAATTCAAAATTTGAATTATCAATATTCTTTTTAAATTCTAAAAATTCACTTATGTTCAAATCACCAAAAACAAATGGTAATTTAGCTATTGATTCATTTTTCTTTATTAATTTACCATTTTTACCTATGAAGTAATTTTCGCCATCTTTTTTTGTGACTGCTAAAAATTGAGTTTTCTTTATATCAACAATTAAAGTAGATGGATAATTTTTAAATATACTTAATTCTTCAATCACATTATCAGAAAAAATGTTTTTTTTTATTTCAAATTGATTAATAAAAAAAATATTTTTCGATTTTAAACTTTCAATAATGTCTTTAACTTGATTGCTTTGATCTAAATTAAATCCTGAAATTTTAATTTTATCGATTTTGGGTAATTTTAAATTCATTATTGAACTATTATTTACAGTGGCTAGTAAAAAAAATAAACATAAGTAAATAATAACTTTTTTACTTATTAATTGATGCATCTTCTAAAATTAATTTAATTAAATTTATAAAATTTATACCAGCATAAGAGGATATTTCGGGCACTAAAGATAGTTTAGTCATACCAGGCTGAGTGTTAATTTCTAAAAGATAAAATTTACCTTTAAAATATTTAAAATCTGATCTTGTAACTCCCCTACACCCCATTAAATTGTGTGCTTTTAAAGTTATGTTCATAAGAGCGTTAAATTTTTTTTTGGGTAAATCCACTGGAATAATATGCTCTGTCTTAGCGCTAGAATTATACTTTGCTTGATAATCGTAAAACTTTCTCTTTGGTTTTAGCTCGATTGCTCCGAGCTTTTTCTTTCCAATTATAGCTGATTGTATTTCTCTCCCAGGAATAAATTGTTCGATAAGAATTTTTTTATAATCTTTTAATAATTTCATCTTTCTCGATAAATTATTCTTGGTACAAATATAAACATTTACACTAGAGCCTTCATTAACTGGTTTAACTATAACAGGAAAGTTCAACTTTTTTTTTACTAAACTTATAAGTTCTTTATTAGTTTTATTAAAAGTAAAAATGAAATATTTAGGTGTTAAAATTTTATTTTTAATAAAAATTTTTTTGGAAATTTCTTTATCCATTGCCTTAGCAGAGGCAATAACACCTGAATGGGTATAAGGTATACCTATTGTCTCAAGGATTGTTTGTATATATCCATCTTCTCCAAACTGCCCATGTAGAGCATTAAAAATGAAGTGAGGTTTGAAACTTTTTGTTACAGATATTAAATCTTTATCTGGCTCGCATATTTTTACTTTATAATTATTTTTTTTTAGTTCTTTAGCAACCTGTCTTCCTGTCTCCAAGCTGATAATTCTTTCCTTAGAAATACCACCTGAGATTATCAAAATTTTTTTTTTCAATTTATTCTAATATTTTAATTTCTTTATCTAATTTTATACCAGTTTTTTCTAGAACTTTTTTAGAGACAAAATCAATTAATTTTTTCATATCACTGAACGTTGCATTACCCTTATTTACAAAAAAGTTTGAATGTTTTTCTGAGATATGTGCATCACCAAACTTAGTATCAACAGAAACTGATTCTCTTATCAACTCCCAAACTTTTTTATTCGTCTGATTTATTGGATTTTTAAAAGTGCTTCCACCAGTTTTAACTCTCATTGGTTGATTTTTTTCTTTTAAAGATTTCATTTTTATTACTTCACTATTTACTTTGTTGAAAGTGCTTTTAACTCCTTTGAAAGAAGCACTTAAAAAAATCAGATCGTCAGATAAATCATTTTTTCTATAATCAAAATTTATTTCTTTTGATGGAATTGTTATTAAATTCCCTTTTTGATCTATAGCTTGAATTGAAAGAAGAATATCTTTAAATTCCTTTCCAAAACATCCAGCGTTCATCTTAATTCCCCCACCAATAGATCCTGGAATACATGATAAAAACTCAAATCCACTCAAATTATTTTCAGCAGCAAAACTAGATAGGCTATTATCTAAAACGCCACTTCCAGAAATTATTACGTCCTCTCTTAATAAAGATATTCTATTAAAATTTTTACTAAGCTTTATCACGACTCCATCAAAAATATTATCTGAGATTAAGGTGTTTGATCCTGCGCCAATGATAAAGATTTTTTCCTTATTATCGAGTAATTTGAGAAATTTAACTAAATCTTTTAAATTTTCTGCCTTATAAAAAACTTTGGACTTTCCTCCAATATTAAACCAACTTTTTTTTTTTAAATCTTGATCGTAAATTACATTTTTATCAAAGTCTTTTAACAAATCTTTAAGTTGATGTATCTGCATTACATTAATTCAGGTAATTTTTTCATCCAATTTGAGATTGTACCAGCACCCATTCCTATGACAATTTTATTTCCATAAATATTTTGTTTGAGAAATTTTGCTAATTCAATATTATTTCTAATCATAAATAATTTTACTTTTGAATTTTTAATTATTTCTTTTGCAAAATCATTATAATGAAAACCTAGTTTAATTTTTTCTCCAGCTGTAAAAATGGGACATAGTATAATTGTGTCTGCATCTCTGAAACAGTGAGTAAATTCATTTCTTAAATCTTTTAATCTTGATATTCTATGTGGTTGAAAAACACAGACTTTTTCACACTTATCAAAAACTTTTTTTACTCCCTCTAAAACAGATTTTATCTCAGTAGGATGATGTGCATAATCATCATAAAAATCAACTCCGTTAAATGTAAATATCTTATTAAATCTACGCTGGACACCTTTAAAGTTTTTCAGACCTTTTTTAATATTAGACACTGGAATTCCTACAGTAAGAGCAACTGCAATTGCTGCTGTAGAGTTTCTTATATTATGAACACCTAATAATGGGATCTGAAAGTTTTTTAAGATTGTTCTTTTTTTATTTGGTAAATTTATAGATAAATCAAATTTTGAGAAATGTTTGTTTTGAATTATATTTTTGATAAGAAAATTAGCATTAGACTTGATTCCATATGTAAAAAAATTTTTATTTTTAATATCTTTACTTAATTCATTGTTAATTTTATCATCAATACAAATAAAAGTTTTTCCAAACGATGGAACTTTTTTTATAAAGTGTAGAAAATGATTTTTTAAATCCTTCATTGATTTATAAAAATCCATGTGTTCTTTATCTATGTTTGTAATAATTGAGTATGTTGGAGAAATATGAATAAAACTTCCATCTGACTCATCTGCCTCTAATATAGACCAGTCACTTTTACCTAATTTTGCAGTGCTCTTTATCGAATTTATTATGCCTCCATTGATTATTGTAGGATCTAACTTTGTATTTTCAAAAATAGAACTTACTAAAGATGTCGTTGTTGTTTTGCCGTGAGATCCAACTACGACAATATTTTTCATTAAAGAAACAAGATTTGCTAACATCTTCCCTCTTTTAATTATTGGTAATTTTTTTCTTTTAGCTTCTAGTAATTCTGGATTACTTTTTTTTATCGCAGAGGAAGTCACTACAATTGTAACATCTTTTATATTTTGTTTTTTTTGACCAATAAAAATTCTAACACCCTGTTTTTTTAATTTTTCGATATTTTTATTCTTATTAATATCGCTACCTTGAATTTGAAAACCTTTTGCCTTCATAATCAATGCAAGACCACTCATACCTATTCCACCAATACCTATAAAATGGATAATCTCTTTTTTAGCTAATTCAATTTTCATTTATAATTTCCAATATTTTTTGATTTATATTATTCCATGAATTTTGGGAATTATGTTTTTCTAAGTTATTTTTTTTTATATTATATTCGGACTTATTCATAATTACATGATTTAAAAATTTTTCTAAATTAACGTCATTAAAGTCTTTTTGACTCATAATCCAACAGCAACCTAAATTTTGATAAAAATTTGCGTTTTCAAATTGATGATTATCTTTTGCTGAAACTAAAGGGATTGTTAGGAACGGTTTATTCATGATTGATAATTCTGCTAAGGTAGATGCACCAGCACGCGTAATACATAAGTCTGATTGATTTATCAAATCTGCCAAATTTTCCTCAAAATCAAAAATGGTATTTTCAATTTTAGCCTCATCATAAATACTTCTTAATTGATCAGTATTACTTTTATGAGTTTGTTGAATGATTTTAATTTTATTTTTTTTCGACAAATTAACGATTACATTTTTTACTACATTGTCAAAAATCTTTGCTCCTTGACTGCCACCAACAACCAAAAGACAGAATGCTTTATTTTCTGTTTTAATTTCTCTTTTCTCATAAAAAGTTTTTTTAACTAGTGGAGTTATTATTTGAATTTTATGTTTAAATTTTTCAGGAAAGTTTTTTAAGCTTTCTGTATAAGTAAAAATTCTTTTACAAAAACCTAAAAAGAGTCTGTTTGCTCTACCTAAAACAATATTGGGTTCAAGTAAGTATATCTTTATTCCTAATAATTTTGCACCAAAACAAACAGGTAATGACATATATCCTCCTGTTGAAAAAACGACACTAATTTTATTTTTTTTTAATAATAAAACTGTTTTAATCACCAAATGAATTACTTGGAATATTTTAAATATAAAAAATATATTAAGATTTAATTTAGGAGTATTTATCAAAATAATATCATTTTTTTCATCATCTAGATATTTAAGCCCTCTTGAGTCAGTAGAAATAAAAACATTAAAATTTGAACGCAAATGTTCACTTAGAATTTTTGCTGGCACTACATGTCCTCCTGATCCTCCTGTTGAAATTAAAATATTTTTCATTCAGTTATTTTCTTTTTGTTAAATTCAAAATTATACCAGACATTATAGAAATACTTATAATCGATGAACCCCCATAACTTAAAAATGGTAAAGTCATTCCTGTAGTTGGGAATAATCTAATATTTACTCCTATGTGAATCATTGCTTGCATGAGTATTAAGCTAATAGATCCAGTTAGGATTAGTTTAATCTTTTTATCATTTTCTTTGTAAACTTTTTTCAGAACTGAAAATATTAATACTAGGTAGATTAATAAAATTAACATTATGAAGATTACTCCAAACTCTTCCGAAATTACTGAAATAATGTAATCTGTATGAGCTTCAGGGACTCTGTTTTTTAATGTTCCCTCTCCAATGCCTTTTCCAAAAAAACCTCCACTTATTATAGCTTCTAATGCTTTATCTGATTGAAAGTTATGAGTACCCATTTCAGGATTAAGAAAAGAAAATAATCTATCTTTTATGTATTTAAATTGTGGAAAGTAACTAATGATAGATGCTATCATGGCTAGAGAGATAAAAAAAACTAAGCTCAAAAAAAAAATACTAATACCAGAAATAAAAATCAAAACTAACCAACTAAAACCGATTAAAAGAGTTTGACCAATATCTGGTTGAAGTATCAAAAGACTCGATATCAATATAGTTAACAAAAAAGATAAGAGGTATTTCAAATTTAAATTAGTATATTTTTGCGAGCAAATTATCATACTCATTATCACTATTAAAAAAGGCTTTACAAACTCAATAGGTTGTATTCTTGGCAATACCAACAAATCAATCCATCTCTTGGAACCTTTAATCTCTACTCCAATTATAGGAACCAGGAACAACAAAACTAATGATAAACAGAAAAATATTAGTGAAATTCTATAAATTTCTTTTTCAGGTATAAAAGATAAAATAAAAATTAAAAAAAAGCCAAAAAAAACAAAAACTGTATGTTTAAAAAAAAAGAAATAAGTATTTGTATCTAATTTATCAGATGCAATTAAGGAAGTTGATACTAATGAGAAGAATAAACCCGCCAAAAATAAAATTAAAATCAATGATAGAATAGGTTTATCAATACTTTTCCACCATTGATAAAAAGAAATATAACTAAATAATTTTTCTTTCATTAATATATCTTTTTATCAACTTATTAAAATATGAACCTCTTTCCTCAAAATTTTTAAAACTATCAAATGATGCAGAGGCTGGACTAAACAAGATTGTATTATTTGAGTGTTTCTTTTTATGAATATTCTTAAAAATTGCTGATACTGCAAGATTTAAATTTTTAAAATTTTTAAGTTCCGCATTTTTCTTTAAATCTTTTGAAAATTTTTTAAAGTTTTTACCAAATACATAAATCTTAATATTTCTAAAATATTTTTTTGATAACGATATTTTATCATCTTTTTTTGGAATACCGCCAATTAACCAATGAATATTCTTGTGCATTTCTAATAATTCTTTTGAAGAAGAATAACTTGTTGATTTAGAATCATTAATGATGATTAATTTATTTTTGTTATAAATAATTTTCTGCCTATAATTCAATCCTTTGAATTTATTTACGCTTTCTAATAATTTATTTGGTTTTACATTAAATTTTTTTATCATTTCTAAAACAAATGAGAGATTTGCTTGATTTGATCTTGATAAAAAATATTTGTTTCTAATTTTTTTCAAAATTAGATTGTTTAATTTTGTATCTACATTTACCAGTTTTAATTTAGGCTTTATTGCTTTAATTCTTTTTTGAATTAAATGATCATTTTTATTTATAAATCCAATTGCTCCTCTTTTTCGATTATTAAAAATTTTAAATTTTGCCTCTATATAATTTTTTAAATTACCGTGTCTCTCCAAATGATCTGGCGCAATATTAAGAATAGCGGCAAATTTTGATGAAAAAATTTTACTATATTCTAATTGGTAGGATGAAGCCTCAATAACGAAAATTGTTTTTTTTGAGATCTTATTTATAGATAGTATTGGTGTACCAATATTACCTGCTAATCTTACGTCTTTTTTTTGATCTTTTAAGATATCATATAAAAGTTTGCATGTGGTGGACTTTCCGTTTGTACCAGTTATTGTTAATGAGATATTTTTATAAAATGAGTAAAAAACATCTAGATCTGTATAAATATTCTTATTTTTTTTTCTAAGTAAATTTTTTAACTTACATTTTTTTATATCAATTCCTGGGCTTAATATAATTATATCAAATTTGGTTTTTAATAATTTTTTAAAATTGAGAATTTTTTTTTTAATCGACTTATTTATTTTAAGATTTGGGTTATCATCAAATAAATAAACATCATTTTTATTTCTTAAAAAATTGAATGTCGCAATTCCACTTTTTCCTAATCCATAAATTAAAATTTTTTTATTAAAGAAAATTTGTGAATTATCACTCATTATCTTAGCTTTAATGTAGCAAGTCCTATCATTGCTAAAATAATAGAAATAATCCAAAATCTAATTACAACTGTTGACTCAGGCCAACCCTTCTTCTCAAAATGATGATGGATTGGTGCCATTTTAAAAACTCTTTTACCAGTAAGTTTAAATGATATTACTTGCACAATCACTGAAACTGCTTCAAGAACAAATAAACCTCCAGTAATTGCTAAAACTATTTCATGTTTTGTTATTATACCAACTGCTCCTAGAGAGCCACCCAAAGACAAAGATCCAGTATCTCCCATAAAAATTTTTGCTGGGGGTGCGTTGAACCATAAAAAGCCTAAGCAAGAGCCAATGATTGCTCCACAAAAAATTGAAACTTCCCCAGTTCCCTCTATGTAAGGAATTTGTAAATAATTTGAGAATACAATGTTTCCTGTAACATAACTTATAAATGCAAAACAAGCTGCAACAAGTATAACAGGCACTGTTGCTAACCCATCTAATCCATCAGTGAGATTTACAGCATTCGATGAACCAATAATTACAAATATTGAAAAAGGTATAAAAAACCATCCGAGATTAATGATGAAGTTTTTAAAAAAAGGAAAGTATAGATTAGTTAAATCTTGATAGTCATTAAAGTAAACATAAAAACTAACACCAATTATTGCTAGTATTATTTGAAAGGTTAATTTTAACTTTGATGAGATACCTGAAGAGTTGCTGTACTTTATTTTTTTATAATCATCGAATGCCCCAAGCAAACCAAAAGAAATTGCGATATACAAACAAAATAAAACATTTAAATTCGATAAATCAGCCCAGAATAATACTGATATTAACAAACCAATCAAAATAATTACTCCACCCATAGTCGGAGTTCCTATTTTCTTAACTATATGATCTTCTGGACCATCATTACGGATAGGATTTAAAATTTTTTGTTTTGAAAAAAATTTTATAAAAGTTCCTCCAATAATTAAAACAATAATTAATGAAGTAAAAAAAGATAAACCAGTCCTAAATGTTAGATATTTAAATACATTTAAAAAACTAAAACTATCAACAAAATTTAGTAAAAATTGATAAAGCATTTAATTTAAACCCTTCAAGTTATTTACTATACTGTTGAAACCTGTCGCATTTGAGGCTTTAATCATTAAATAATCATTATTATTGAAATCTTTCTTAATTAATTCAAAAATTCCTGATTTATTTTCTAAAATTCTTCCTCTTTTTACTTTCACAATATTATCGAATATTTCTCTTACCATTTTTCCCATAACAAATACTTTATCAATATTTGTCTCGTTTATTAAAGGAACTATTGATTGGTGAAGTTTTTTCGAATGTGAACCAAGTTCCATCATATCTCCAAGCAAAAGATATTTACGATATTTTTTTGTATCTATATTGTCATAATTTTTTAAGGCTGATTTTAAAGATAGAGGATTAGAATTATAACTTTCATCAATTAAGTTTATTTTTTTGTTACCTATCTTTATTGTAGAATGATCTCCTCTTCCTGCTGGACTTCTAAAATCTAAAAAAATTTTTTCATTAAGTTTTAGCACATCTTTGTAAATACTTATTACACTTAAAGCGCTTAAAATATTATAAATATTACTTTGAAAATTATTAGAAATTATAAAATATTTAAACTTATTATTAAGTTTAACTTTAATTCTAAATGCCTTTTTAACTTTTTTAATATTAAACAACTTAACATTTGCTTTTTTAGTTTTAATCCCAAAAGAAATCACATTAATATTATTATTTTCAGCAATTTTTTTATGTAATTTGAAAAAACTATCATCAGCATTCAAGACAACAAAACCATTGGGTAATATATTTTTAATTATCTCTGCTTTAGCTAAAGCAATTTGTTTGATATTTTTGAAATTTTTTGCATGTGCATAATTTATGTTAGTTATCAAGCCAACATTCGGTTTTATAATATTAGTTAAATTATCTATTTCCCCTTTTTTATCCATACCAACCTCTAAAACTCCAAATTCATCACTATGTTTTAAATTAAGTAAACTCAATGGAACTCCAAATTTATTGTTATATGATTTTGGAGAAATACTAACACTAGAAATCTTTCCTAACACATTGCCCAATAATTCTTTGAGAGTAGTTTTTCCACAACTTCCTGTAATAGCTATAATATTTGTATCGATATTTTGTCTAAATATTTTTGAAATTTCAGTCATAAATTTTAATGTATTTCTTACTTTTATCTGATGTTTGCTATTAAATTTATTTTGAACTTTATTTACTACAACTAATGATGCTTTATTTTTAAATGCCTCTCCAATATATTTATTTCCATCATTTTTTTTTCCTTTAATAGCAAAAAAAATATCATTCTTATTTACCTCTTTGGAGTTAATTCTTGCTTTACCTGCTTTTACTAAAGGAATTTTATTTTTGATTTTCGATAATTCTTTAATAATATTTATCTTAAAGTTTTTTGATAAGTTTGTATTCTTAAGTTTAATACAATCTAAAATAATTTTTTTGTCTGAAAAATAAATTTTCTTTTTACCAAAATCTTGGGTTTTCTCATGACCTTTTCCAGCAACCAACAAAATATCACCTGTATTTAAATTTTTGATAGCCTCAGAAATAGCTTTTTTTCTATCAGGAATTTCTTTTATTGAAGTGTCTTGAATACCCTTTTTAATATCGTCTCTTATTTTTTTTGGATTTTCAAATCTAGGATTATCATCTGTTAAATAAATTTCGTTAGAATAATCACATGCAATCTTTCCCATTTTAAATCTTTTATTTTGATCTCTATTTCCACCACAACCAAAGAGTAAAATTATTTTTTTATTTGGAAATTGCTCTTTAAGGTTTGAAAGACATATTCTAAGTGCATCTGGTGTATGTGCATAATCAAGTATTACTTTAGACCTATTTTTGATTTTACCTATTTTTTCAAGTCTTCCATCTATTGGCTTAAGTTGTGATAAAACATTTAGAATCTTGATTAAACTTATATTGCTATTTTTTGCTGCAATAATTGCCATTAAAATGTTTTTTAATTGTATTTTTCCAATAAGATTTAAATTTATTTCTCTTGTTAGATTATAGTATCTAATTTTTAATATTTGTTTCTCACCTTTATAACTATGAGATAAAATTTGAAATTGATTTTTGCTATTATCTAAAACCTGCAATTTCAATTTTCTAGAAATTGCGATTTTTTTTATTCTTTTAAATTCTGGTAATGTTTCATCTGTTATTACATTTCCTTTCTTTCCTATCAAATTTTCAAAGAGGTACAGTTTTGCTTTAAAATATTCTTTAAAATTTTTATGATAATCTAGGTGATCTTGAGATAAATTTGTGAAAATACCAGATGAAAACTTTAGACCATCCAACCTATGTTGAGTTAGACCATGGCTGGATGCTTCCATGATTACATTATTAATTTTTTGAGATTTTAATTTGGATAATATTTGTCCTATTCGAATAGGGTCTATCGTGGTATTTGGTAAATTTTGTCTAATATTTTTGGTTTTTACACCTAATGTACCAATTGAGGCTACTTTTATTTTATTAAGTTTCAATAATTGAAAATAAAAATCTGAAACAGATGATTTACCATTTGTTCCAGTTACAGCAATTAAATTATTTGGTTTATTCTTATAAATTTTAAAAGCGATTTCTGCTAAAAGTTTTCTTATATTTTTAGTGTGAATAAATAAAACATCCTTTTGAAAATTTGAAATTCTTTTCTCGCTGATAATAATTTTAGAGCCTTTTTTAATTGCTGTAGAAATAAATTTATTTCCATCAAAATGATTCCCTTTAATAGCAAAAAAAATATTATCTTTTTTAATATCTTTTGAATTGAATGAAATTCCTGAAAAAAAAATTTTTTTTTTACTGCTATCTATATTTGCAAAATAATTTCCTAATAACATTGTTATTTAACTTCCGCGTATTTTGTGGCTAAAATAGGCCCAATCTTTTCAATAATTTGACCAACAATTTCAACCGAAGTCCAACCCGCAGTATTAAAAGGAGTTCCCTTGTATTTTATTCCTGATCCATCCCGATAATTGTAAACATACTCACTATTTGTTTTAGGTTCATCTAACATCACAACCAGGCTATACTTAGGATTTGAGGCAGGAAATATGGATGCAAAAGTATTAATTTTTTTTCGAGAGTATCCACCTTCAAAAATTTTTTCAGCAGTACCAGTTTTTCCTGCAACTTCATAACCTTTAACGTTAGCTAATGTTGCAGTTCCTTCCTTTGTGGTTACAATTTTTCTCAATATTTTGACAAGATTTGTTGAAACATTTTCCTCTAAAATTCTTTCCCCTTTGGTATATTTTTCTTTTTTAATGAGAGTAGGATTAATCTTAAAACCACCGTTAGCAATTGTGGAGTAAGCGCTAGTTAATTGTAAAATTGTAGTGGTAATCCCATGTCCATATGAGGTAGTTGCAAGCTTACATTTGCCCCAATTAAAGGATATTGGTTTACCCATTTCCTCTATGTCAAATTGTATTGGGTTAATTAAGTTGAGATCATTTAAAAATTTTTTATATTTTTCAATCCCAATTGCTTGGCCGATTCTTACCGAACCTATGTTGCCTGATCGGATTAGTATTTCTTCAGCAGTTAAGTTGGGGGGAATTTTTTTGTCGTATTCACTTATTTTATTTTTTCCACAAGTAATACTTTTTTCTAAATTTTTAAATTCAGTATTTGGCTCTATTATCTTTTCATTTAAGGCTGCTGCTAAGGTAAAGGTTTTAAAAACAGAACCTAATTCATAAACACCTTTAGTTGCTCTATTAATGTAATTTACATCTGTAATATTTTCTCTTTGATTTGGATCAAAATCAGGCAGTGAGATAATTGATAATATCTCACCATTATTAATATCCATTAAAATCGAAGCACTACCTTTGCTTCTAAATATTTCATTAAACCTTATTAACTCCTCTCTTATTAAAAACTGAATATCTTTATCTACAGTAAGTTGAACAGATTTATCGTTTTTTTTTAAATCTAAATCTAATGATTTCTCTAATCCAGAGATCCCTAGATTATCATCATCAATTTGTCCAATTATATGACTAAATAAATTTTTTTGAGGATAAACTCTTGTAAGATTTTCATGTGGTTTAATTGATTTATCGCCCAACATCATAATTTTCTCATAATTCTCCTCTGAAATTTTTTTTTCAAACCAAAAGAATTTATTTTTTGAAAGTTTGGAATTGATTAATTCAAAATCTTTATCGGGAAAAATATATTTTAGATTAAGTAACAATTTTTTTTTATCTATCGCTTCAACCGGATTTATTCCAATATCGACAGAATTAACAGTTTTTGCTAAAAAATGATTGTTTCGGTCTAAGATATTTGCTCTCTGAATTTTATTAAAAGAACCATAATTCTTTGAGATATTAGAATTTAAATCTCTAGATCCAAGATGAGAAAGATGAATACAATAAATTACAAAAATAAGAAAAAAAATAAAAAAAATAAATGCAATTCTATTAAATCTAATATCAAAGTTTTTTTTGTCGCTTTTAAATTCAAATCCTTCTTTGTTTTCTTGGAGAATAAACTTCATATTGTTATTTTTTACTATCTATAATTTTAAAATCGTTTGTAATAATTTTTTCTCTTGTGAGATCAATAATATCAATTTCGTTTATATTCTTTTGGGTCAACTTATTTTCAAAATAAAGATTTTGATAACTAATCAATTTTTCTGGAGAGCTTAAATAATCAAATTCAAGTTTCACATTATCTAATTCTAAATTTAAATTTGATATATTCACTTTTAAAATAAACAATTCCTCATCAATTTTCTTCGTAGAATTTTTTATAAAAGAGGTAATTACAATAAGTGAAAAAATTAGACTTATAGTTAGAATTTTTTTCATAAGTTAAGTCCAAGGTTTTCAATTTCTATTAGATCTTTAAATTTGTCTAAAATATCGGTTTTAAAATCGTAAAAATTTTCCTTTTTTATTAAACATCTTAATTTTGCAGACCTAGAGGGCGGGTTTTCTTTTAGTTCCAAATTTGATGGCACTATTGGCTTTTTTTGATGTAATTTAAATAAGATTTCTTCTTGTATTTTTTCAGGTTGGTATCTAGATATACTTTTGTGTTCTGAAAGACTTCTAAAGAAATATTTTACAATTTTATCTTCTAAAGAATGAAAAGTTACAATAACCAAAAGACCATCTTTTTTTAAAACTTTAACTGCATGGATCATTCCATGAATTAACTCACTTATTTCTTTGTTAACAAAAATTCTTAACGCCTGAAAAACTTTAGTTGCAGAATGAATCTTTTTATTATTTCTTTTTTTTGATTTTTCAATAATTTTTACTAAATGAGGGGTATCTATTTCCTCTAACAATCTTTCTTTAAGAATATTCTTAACAATCAGTTTTGCATCTTTTTCGTCACCAAAAGATTTGAAAATTTTAATAAGGCTTTTTCCATCTAATTTGTTTATTGCTTCTTTAGCTGAAAATTCATTTAAACCCATCCTCATATCTAATAATCCACTAGAATTAAAGGATAATCCTTTTTTTGGATCTTTAATTTGTGTAAATGAATAACCTAAATCAAATAATACACCCCTGACATTTTCATTTCTGAGTTTTAAATTTCCTAATTTACTAAAATTTAAATTCTTAAAGATAAATCGATCTGGAAATTTTTTTTCAATTTCTTTTGCAATTTTTAAACTCTCAGAATCTCTATCAAGCCCAATTACTTTGTTGTTTTTATCCTTTAGAATTTCACTAGTGTAACCGCCTTGACCAAAAGTGCAGTCAATAAATGTGCCACCATATTGAGGGGTAATAATGCTAATAATTTCTTTTAGCAGTACTGGATAATGTTTTGTTTTATCCTGTACTATGGTGGCTTCCATTTATTTTTACGAAGACCATTAATTTTTTTGTCTTCTTAAAAATGCTGGTATCTCTAAATCGTCCTCTTGATCCTCATTTTCTTGAGACAACAGATTTTCTGTTGATGACGTTTCGTTTTCAGAGCTAAATAAGTCTGGTGCATCACTTTCTACTCCAAACTCTTTAAGATCATTTTTTATCTCATCTTGATTAGTTGACTCACTAACAGCTTCTTTAGTGAAAGAACTTTCCTCATCCTCATTAGTGTTTTCAACTAAGCTTTCAACTTGTTGATTTTTTAATAATTCCTCATGATATTGATCATTAATTTGATTAATATTGTCACTCGCAATAGTTTCACTAACATTTTCAGTTGATATTTCATTCTCTAATTTCAATGCATTAGCACCACTAGAGATTGGTGTGCTAGTTGAAAAATTAAAAGATGTGTTAGATCCTAAATTTGAAAAATCAGAGTAACCAGGATTTCTATTTTGGATCCTATGTACCATGTTAATGACTGACTTTGTTTCAGGTTGTTGTCCATCTAAAGCTGTCGCAACTATTGATACTCTAATTTTACCTTCAAGAGATGGGTCAGTTATTGCACCTATAATTACCTCAGCATCAGCCTCAACTTCAGATCTTATTTTGTTAACCACTTCATCAACTTCAAATAATTTAAGATCTTTACCACCAGTAATATTAACAAGTAATCCTTTTGCACCTTTGAGAGTATAGTCATCAATTAAGGGATTGCTGATAGCCATCTCAGTAGCTTTCATAGATCTACCTTCGCCTTCCGCCTCTCCAGTTCCCATCATAGCTTTACCCATAGATGCCATAACCGTTTCAACATCAGCAAAATCTAAATTGATGATCCCAGGTCTTACCATAAGATCTGTTACACTTTGAACTCCATGCATTAAAACATTATTTGATAAGTTGAATGATTCCTCAAATGTAGTTTGCTCATTAGCGATTTTAAATAAATTTTGATTTGGAATAACAATGATCGTATCCACATGTTTTCTTAATTCTTCTAAACCAATTTGAGCTCTTCTCATTCTAGATGGGCCTTCATACAAAAATGGGAGTGTTACTACTCCTACAGTTAAAATATTTAGTTCTTTTGCAGCTCTAGCAATTACATGTGCAGCACCAGTTCCTGTTCCGCCACCCATTCCAGCAGCTATAAAAACCATATTTGCACCCTGTAAAACATTAACTATATCGTTTAAGGATTCATCAGCTGCAGCTTGACCTATATCAATTTTTGCACCTGCACCAAGACCTTTAGTTAAATTTAAACCGATTTGAATTTTTGATTTTGCTTTGCTATGTTTCAAGTCTTGTGCGTCAGTATTAACAGCGATGAATTCAACACCTTGCATTCCATTTTCAATCATTTCATTTATTGCATTTCCACCTGCTCCACCTACACCCATTACCAAAAGTCTTGGTTGTAACTCTCTAATCTCTGGAGTTTTAAAGTTAATTGTCATTTTGTTATCCCCCTCTTTTTTTTATTTATTTAGTTGATTCTCCCATTTAAGACTTGCACGGTTTATGTTTGCTTTTTTTCTTGCACTCACCTTAAATTTTACAAAAATTGTTGGTTCCCATATTTGAAAAGTCTTGCCTTGACCAACAAACACCATGCTACTTCTAATTTTTGCATGTTTTAGTAATTTTGTTGTAAGTGAAATTCTTCCTTCACTATCAAATTGTAAATTAACGCTTTCTGATAATATTGATGTAGCGAAATAATCTCTTTTTTCCTCAAAAGGATTTAGAGAGTCTATTGAATTTGAAATTTTTTCAACTCTATCTTGTGGCCATGCCTCTATTGATTGATTATTAAATGAGGGATAACAAATTACTCCATTGTATCCTAAATTAGATAAATAAGATCTAAAGCTTGCCGGCACCGACACCCTTCCTTTTTTGTCTATTTTGTTTTCGTAGGTTGATAAAAACATAAACCATAAAATCCTTTATTCCCTTAATATGGGAATATATGGGATACTATGGGTTTTTAATTCAAGTGTCAATACATACAATTTATAGTTTAATTAAGCAAATTCGAATAATTTTTGTTACAGATTGTTGATGGTTTAAATTAAAAAAAAGTTTGCCAGATAAACTATAAGCCGGGTTCTGTCATTTAAACTTATCATTTCTCTAGGTTTGAAATTTCTCTCAAACTCAAGCGACTAACCCTGATGACTAGCCAAGGATGGCTTTTAGTTTTTCAACAATGTCACCTCTACTTAGTCTTGCTCCCAGTGGGGTTTTCCAGCGTTCATTGTTACCAATAGAACCGGTGTGCTCTTACCACACCTTTTCACCCTTGCCATGTTATGGCGGTTTATTTTCTGTGGCACTGTCCCTAGGGTTTCCCCCGCCAGGTATTACCTGGCACTGTATCCTTGCGGAGCCCGGACTTTCCTCTTTAAGTTCTTAAAGCGATAAGTCATTTATCTGGCATTCTCACTTTATAATTTAAATGATTTTTTTCAACAATAATAATCAAGATTTCAATAAATTCTTACTAATTATAAGGCATTCTTGATCTGAAATTCCATTTATCAACCTTTGTCTGAAGCGTCTTTGAAAAGCCTTAATTAAAACTTTTTTTTGAAAATTGAGATTTTTTTGTGAAACTTTTTGATAACCGATTTTATTTAAATTTTTCAGAAATTTTCTTTCTTCTGCAAAACTTAGTTTAATTAATCTTTTTTTTTTAAGTTCTGTATCATTCACGTTATGCCATTGAGTTAATTTTGATTTCGCTAGCTTTTTCCAAGGAAACTTTTCTCCAGGATCTTTTTTACGATCTGGAGAAATATCAGAGTGACCAAGAACATTTTTAAAATTAACATTGTATTTTCTTATTAAATATCTCAATAATTTTTGAGTTGAAACAATTTGTTTTTGAGAAAAATTTTCATAATCATTATTATGACCAGAATTTTGAATTTCTATACCAATTGAATACTTGTTGAGAGATTTAAAATTCTTCCAAGTTGATTTACCAGCGTGCCAAGCTTCATATAGCGGGGGAACAAGATTTAAAACTGAACCGTTTTTTTTTATAAAATAATGCGCACTTACATTTGATTTTATATCACAAAGTCTATTAATTGCTGATAGTTCCTTTGTCATGCCAGTATAGTGAATGATTATAAATTTAATATTTTTTTGGGACCTTTTTCTTGAATTGAAGTTAGGTGAGTAATTAAGTGATATTTTAGGCCACATTTACGCTATAATAATGATTAATTCTTATTTTAATTTATCTAACATTGTAATATACAGAATTTTAATGGCTAAGAAAATTATAGTAATTTTAATTACAACTTTTACGCTAATTGCAAACGCTCATGCAGGTTCAGACGGAGAACTTGTTTTAAAAAAAAATGAACCTTCTAAAATCAAAGATTGTTCTGAAACTTTCAACAAAGCGTCTTTTGCTCTTAATCAAGGTTTAGATAAAATTATTTTTAAACCTGTTTCGAGTGTTTATAGAGTTTTGCCCTCTCCAATTAAAACAGGTGTTAGCAACTCATTAAACAACTTATCAAATGTTGTGACTATACCTAATAATATTTTACAAGGTGAATTTGCATTAGCTGCTGTAAATGCAGGAAGATTTATAATCAATACAACAATTGGCATTGTTGGCTTAATTGATGTTGCAACATATCTTGGGTTCGACGAGTATGTAAAAGAGGATTATGGACAAAGTTTGGCTTCATATGGTGTTGGTCCCGGTTGTTATTTAGTTTTACCTGTTATAGGTCCGACTACCGCTAGAGATACAATAGCCTCTTTAACAAACTTTATTGGTGGAGATGCCTGGTATAATGTAACTGTGAAAAACGATACTCACTATTTTACAGATATTGACTATTATGCATCAAGGGTAACCGCAGGAGTAGATTTTAGAGCGAAAAATTTTGACTCAATTGAAAATCTTGAAAAAAATTCATTAGATTTTTATGCCTCAGTAAAAAGTCTTTATTTACAAGATAGACAACAAAGAATCTTAAACAGTCAAAAAATTATTGAGACTCAAGATGACAGTGATTGGGAAGAGATAGAAACGCAATAATTTCGTTCATAAATTATGAAAAGAAAATTATTAGTATCATTAATTATTTTTTTTTCAGTAATTTCTGTTTCATTTTCAATTGAACCAGATGTATTTGTTCAGTCTACAGTAAATAGAGCATCAAAATTACTAAGTGATGGTATCTCCAAAGATGAAAAAATAGAAAAGTTAAAATCTATCGCTAAGGAAACTGTAGATATTCAAGGTATAGGATTTTATACACTTGGTGCAAAAAGAAAAAGCCTTACTAATGATGAAAAGAAAAAATATTCTGAATTATTTGAAATATATTTTTTAAAAAGTTTTTCAAGTAGACTAGCTGAATATACTAATCCTGAAATAGATGTGATTGCTAAAGAAAAGCTTAATGATAATTACACTATTGTGAATAGTGTTTTAAAAGCTACGAATGAGAGACCTAAAATTAATATAGACTGGAGAATTTATACAAAAAACCCTGAAAACCCTCTGATAAGAGATTTAATTATTGAAGGTCTTAGTTTAGCTAGAACACAAAAAGAGGAATTTGCCTCAGTACTAAGTTCTAATAATGATAATATTGATGCGTTATTTAATGTGTTAAAAGAATTTTCTAATAATTAGTTTTTTATAAAATTTGGTGGGCCCGCCAGGACTCGAACCTGGGACCAATACATTATGAGTGTACTGCTCTAACCAACTGAGCTACAGGCCCTTGAAATTAATTAGGTATTACACCAATTTTAAAATTCATACAAGTTAACTTTACAAACGATAGATTGTATTTTGCTAAAATTTTAGACACAAACTTTGCATTCGTTGGTAAATCCGTTGGTAAAATTTTTACAAACTTTTAATGGTTTTTTCAGAAATTCCATTAATTCTTACTTTCTGATATTTTAAAATTCTTTTTGCTGCATCTATAAATTTTGTATTTCTAAGTTCATTACTTTTCTTAAAATCATAACCGTAAATCCAAACATCTTTAAGATTATTTAAGTTTTTCAAACCGCTTAAATTTAAATGTTCTGAGCAAAGATTATTAATTGCATTACCCTCTTTATGATCTACTGAAAAATAATTATAATATCTGAGTTTTTCAAATGATTTAATTTTTCCAAAGTTTGGTAAATTGTGTACTTGTAATATTCGGGCCATATAATACTGTTCATGATCATTAGCAGCATATCCTTTATGATCTAAATATTCATCTGTTGGTTTTTCATCTTTTAAATTTTTGGGAACAATCACCTCAAAATCCTTTAACTTTTTTGGATAAATATTTTTAGGAAATTCACCAAATGGTTCTCTCAACCAAGTGTAAACATCTGTTGATAATTTTTCTAAATTTGGGAGTTTATATATTGCTTTAAAAAAAGAGTTGGCTGTATTCCAATCAATGATACAGGTATCTAAATGTAAATGTTTCAACTTCTTTAATTTTGATAAAGGAGACCAATCTTTTATATAATTCATATTTGCCAATACTAAATGCTCAATATTTTTTAGTTTTCCGATTTCTTTTAAACTTTTTGAATCTCTTAAATCAATTTTATC
>CACEWC010000009.1 GCA_902563075.1 uncultured Pelagibacteraceae bacterium | reverse complement strand
TTACTATCTGTAATTACAATCTTTTTTTTATTTAAAATTAAATCAATCAATAATGACTTATCCTCTGAAGGAAATAAGAAATTTTTAAATCCACCCACTTCATTTAAAGCTATCTTTGTAATAACTATATTTGAGCCGTTTATGCCAGGATTATAGAGATAAATTTGAGTTAGATTCAAATCATTTATTCTTTTATACAAATTATTAGTTTTCATATCGTATAATGTAGATACTATTAAATCAGGTTTAGCTTTATCGATTACCTCAGATACTTTTTTCAGATAATTTTTTTCCCAATAATCATCGTCGTCTAAAAATGCTAAATAATAGTTTGTAGCTGTATTAGCTCCAATATTTCTTCCGCCTGCTGCATGAAGATTTTTTTCACAATTAATTATTTTAAAGTTAAATTTATTAAGATCTTTTATCTCACTTAAATCTAATTTTTTTTCTCCATTATTTACAACTAAAATTTCATCAGCTTTATAAGTTTGATCAAGAACACTTCTAATAGCTTTTTTTAATTCAATTTCTCGATTAAAAGTTGTTATGATGACAGTAATTTGATGACTCATAAATTTTTAAAGTGAGGATGATAAAGCTTTTTTTAAATATTTATTATCTAAATTACAATCAACATAACCCCTTTTGATAACGTTTAAATATCTTTCAGTCGGGAATCTAAATTTTGTTTTTTTAACCATAGTGTAGGTCATTATTTTTTTTCCATAGTAATAAAAAAAATATTTCTTATATAAAGTAGGATAATCTTCATAAACATCCAGTTTCCTCTCATCACTTTTTGAAATTTCAAATAATCCTCCAGGGACTAAGGAATTTTTAAAGGGTTCAATATCAGCTGCTCTGTATTTACTTCTAAAAGTTAATCTAAAGTTTTGTAAATTTATCTTTTTTAAAAAAACACTATCCTTACATCTGCGTTTCATTTGATAATGATTTAGATTACTTCCGTATGCAAAATATAGCATAATTATTTCAAGTTTAATTTAAATAAAGTTTAATACTTTCTTTCACTCTTACCTTTCAACAATTTCAATTTTTTTTTCCATTACAAATCTTAAGATTTGATCATTACATATATCTATTTTTGATTGACTTTCTGAACGAATAACAATTGATACTCCTAATTTTCCAGCATGAAAAAAAGGATAGCTTCCAATTTCAATATCTTTATTATTATTTTGTACTTCAGTTAATGAATTGGCTATTTCACTTTCAACAGTTTTTAAATTGATGGTGTGACTTAAAATAGGTTCACCTCCTGCAATCTTATTTTTTAAACCTCCAAGCATGGATTTTAAAATTGATGGAACCCCAGGTAAACAAAAAACATTTTCTACACTAAAACCAGGAGCTCCACTTGTTGGATTAAGAATTAAATTTGCATTTGCTGGCATCCAAATCATTTTTTGTCTTCCTTCATTAAACTCACCTGGCTGGTAATAAGCTTCTAATATTTTATATCCTTCTTTATGGAGTTCGTATTTTAGACCAAAAGCTTTTGCTACTGATTGAGCGGTTATGTCATCATGTGTTGGGCCGATACCACCAGTTGTGAAAACATAATTATTAGATTTCCTTAAAAGGTTTAGTGTCTCTACAATTATTTCTTCTTGATCAGGAATTATTCTTACTTCATTTACTTTTACACCAATAGAATTTAACCATGTTGCTAGTGTGCTTGTGTTAGTGTCTTGAGTTCGACCAGAAAGAATTTCGTTACCTATGATTAATATCGCAGCATTTACTTTTGTGTTTTTGCTCATTTTATATGTATAATTCGAATATGGAATTTACCAAGTCTTTATTAAAAGGCAAATTAATCAAAAGATATAAGCGTTTTTTTGTTGATGTAAATCTAAATAAAGAAGTTGTCACTGCGCATTGTCCAAATACTGGATCTATGAAAGGTTTGCTAGATGAAGGTAATGAAGTGCATTTATTCAAGCATGATGATCCAAAAAGAAAGTTAAAATATGGTCTAGAAATTATTAAGGCCAAAAAAAACTTTGTTGGAATAAATACTCATAGAGCAAATAAAATTGTACACCACGGATTAAATAATAATCTCATCAAGGAATTCAAAAATAACGATAAGATTAATTCAGAAGTTTTTTTTAATAAAGAGACTAGATTTGATTTTTTAATTGAAAAAAAAGGTCAAAAAAGTTTTCTAGAAGTGAAAAATGTTACTCTTTTTAGGGATAAAAAAACAGCTGAGTTTCCAGATGCTATCACCACTAGGGGATCAAAACATTTACTTACTCTTATTGATGCCATAAAGAAAGGCTATAAATCTTACTTAATATTTTTAGTACAAATACAAAATATGGAGTATTTTAAAATAGCAAAGGATATTGATAGTAAGTATTATGAAAATTATTTGATAGCTAAAAAAGCTGGAGTAAACTTTTTGGCTTATAGATGTAACATTAGTTCTAAAAAAATTTATATAGATAAAAAAATAAAAATTATTGATGAGTAATTATACTGAAAAATTTGAAAAAATGAGAATAGCTGGAAAGCTAGCTTCACAAACTTTAGACATGTTAACAGAAAATATTAAAGAAGGTGTTTCAACAGCTTACATAGATAAGCTTGGCTATGAGTTTATAAGGGATAATGGTGGTCACTCTGCCCCTCTATACTATCGAGGTTTTACAAAATCTTTATGTACATCTCTTAATCACGTTGTATGTCATGGGGTACCCTCAGAGGATAGAGTTTTGGTTGAAGGAGATGCACTTAATGTAGATGTGACTGCTATCATTAATGAACATTACGGAGATACAAGTAGAATGTTTTGTATTGGAAAAACCTCGGTAAAATTAAATAATCTAATTGATGCAACTTATCAGTCTATGATGAAAGCAATTAATATCTTAAAACCTGGTATTAAACTTGGAGATATAGGACATGAAATACAATCTTATATTGAAGATAAAGGATTTTCTGTAGTTAAGGATTTTTGTGGTCATGGGATAGGTACATCATTTCATGAACCACCAAACATTTTACATTATGGAACAAAGAATACAGGTATGGAACTAAAACCCGGGATGACATTTACAATAGAACCAATGATTAATGCTGGAAAATTTAATGTAAAAATGCTTAATGATGGGTGGACTGCAGTTACAAAAGACAAATCTTTATCTGCACAATTTGAGCATACTGTTGGAATTACTGAAAATGGTTATGAAATATTTACAGAATCTGCTAAAGGTTATTCAAAGCCCCCATACTTATAATTAATGATTAAAAGATACTCTCGAAAAGAATTGACAGATATTTGGTCTGAGGAAAATAAATACAAAATATGGTTGGATGTTGAAATTGCTGCAGCCCAAGCAATGGAAAAACTTGGTCAAATTCCAAAAGGCGTCTCATCAATAGTTAGGAAGAAAGCTAGGATAAATGTAAAAAGAATTCATCAGATTGAAAGTAAAGTTAAACATGATGTAATTGCTTTTTTAACCTCCGTAACTGAAAAGGCAGGAATTAAAGCTAGATACCTTCATCTTGGCATGACTTCATCTGATGTAGTAGATACAAGTTTTAATATTCAATTAGTTCAATCAGGAAAAATTATCTTAAAAGACATAGATCAAATTTTAAAAGTATTAAAAAAACAAGCTAGAAAATATAAATTTACTCCTTGTATAGGTCGTAGTCATGGAATTCATGCTGAGCCAATAACATTTGGATTAAAATTAGCTTCCTTTTATGAAGAGTTTAAAAGAAATAGAGAAAGATTAGTTTATGCTATAGATCAAATATCAACTTGTGCAATTTCTGGAGCTGTTGGAACATTTGCAAATGTAAACCCTAATGTCGAGAAACATGTTGCAAAAAAACTTGGATTAAAAGTTGAACCAATCTCTACTCAAATTATCCCTAGAGATCGACATGCATTTTATTTTTCAGTATTAGGAATTATCGCAGGAAGTATAGAAAGAGTTGCTATTGAAATAAGACATTTACAAAGATCAGAAGTTTATGAATTGCAAGAATACTTTTCTAAAAGTCAAAAAGGTTCATCTGCAATGCCTCATAAAAAAAATCCAATCTTGAGTGAAAATTTAACGGGACTAGCAAGAATGGTAAGAAGTTCTGTTGTTCCAGCGCTTGAAAATATTGCGCTTTGGCATGAAAGAGATATTTCACATTCAAGTGTAGAGAGAAATATTGGTCCTGATGCAAATATCACTCTAGACTTTGCACTGGTAAGATTAATGGGTGTTTTAGATAATATGATTGTTTATCCAAAAAAAATGCTAGAAAATCTTAATCTTACTAAAGGTCTAATTTTTTCACAAGAAGTGATGCTAGAACTGACAAAAACTGGTATCACAAGAGAAAAATCCTATAAGTTAGTCCAAGGATATGCAAAAAAATGTTTTGCTGAAAATTTAGATTTGTTTAATGTTATTCAGTCTGACAAGTTAATAATGAGTAAAATTCCAATAAAAAAATTAAAGTCTATCTTTAGTTATTCTAAACACTTTAAAAATGTAAATCTAATTTTTAGGCGGGTTTTCAAATAATGAAAAAAGGTAAAAAACTTTACGAGGGAAAAGCGAAGATAATTTATTTAACCTCAGATAAAAATTTAGTAATCCAATACTTTAAAGATGATGCTACAGCTTTTAATAATGAAAAAAGAACTACTATTGAGGGTAAAGGAGTTTTAAATAATAGAATTTCTGAACATATTCTTACAAATTTATCTCAAATTGGTATTGAAAATCATTTAGTCAAACGACTAAATATGAGAGAACAATTAATTAAATTTGTAGAAATAATTCCAATTGAATTTGTTATTCGGAATGTGGCGACAGGATCTTTAACTAAAAGACTTGGAATAGAAGATGGAACCGTACTAAAAGAACCTTTAATTGAATACTGTTTAAAAGATGACAAACTTGGTGATCCTTTAATTTCTGAAGATCATATTTATGCGTTTGATTGGGCAAATAAAAAAGAAATTGAAAAAATTAAAAAAACTATTTTTAGAATTAATGATTTTATGATTGGAATGTTTAGAGGGGTGGGAATAAAATTAATTGATTTTAAATTAGAATTTGGACGAACTAAAATTGATGGAAGAAAAGAAATAATTTTGGCTGATGAAATAAGTCCGGATACTTGCAGGTTGTGGGATTCTGCAACTGACAAAAAACTTGATAAAGATAGATTTAGAAAAGATTTAGGAGATTTATTACCTGCGTATACCGAAGTTGCCAAAAGACTTGGAATTCTACATGAGCAATCAAACGTTTCTGCAGTGAATGTAACTAAACTATCCTCAATTAAAAAGAAGGGAAAATGAAAGTTTCTGCTGTAATAACTCTTAAAAAGGATGTTTTAGATCCACAAGGAAAAGTAATTCATGAAACATTAGATGGTATGGGTTTTAATTCTGTCAATGAAGTTAGACAAGGAAAATATTTTGAAATTGATGTTAAAGAAAATGATCCAAAAAAAGCTAAAGATCTTGTGGAAGATATGTGTAAAAAACTTTTAGCTAATCTTGTTATTGAAAACTACAAAATTATTGAGACACAATAATTAATGAAATCATCGGTTATAACCTTTCCTGGTTCAAATTGTGATCGAGACATGGATGTGGCTCTTACAAAATTTGGATTTAAAAACAAAATGGTTTGGCATAATGATCAAGAATTGCCCAAAAGTGATTTAATTGTTTTGCCTGGTGGTTTCTCTTACGGTGACTATTTACGTTGTGGCAGCATGGCTTCAAAATCAAAAATAATGAATTCAGTAATTAATTTTGCAAAATCTGGTGGATTGGTAATGGGAATTTGTAATGGTTTTCAGATTTTAGTTGAGGCTGGATTAGTACCAGGAGTATTATTAAGAAATAAGTACCTTCAGTTTATTTGCAAAAATGTCCACGTAAAAGTAGATAATAAAGAAAACGCCTTTTTCAAAAATCTTGATAAAAAAGTTTTGGAGTTTCACATAGCCCATAATGAGGGTAACTATTTTTGTACAAATGATCAACTCAAAGAGATTGAAGATAATAATCAAATAGCAATTTATTATTGTGATCAAAATGGTAATACAAATGATCAAATAAATCCTAATGGTTCAATAAAAAATATTGCAGGTATTTTTAACAAAGAAAAAAACGTTTTAGGTATGATGCCTCATCCTGAGAGAATGATAGATGAAAGTTTATCTGGGGAAGATGGATCCATTTTTTTTAAGAATCTTTTAAATAATATTAAATAATGTTGATTAACGAAAAAATTGCAATTGAACATGGTTTAAAATCAGATGAGTATAAAAAGATTTGTAAATTATTAAAAAGAACACCTAATATTACTGAGTTAGGTATATTTTCTGCAATGTGGAATGAACATTGCTCCTATAAATCTTCACGAATTCATTTAAAAAAATTACATACTAAAGGAAAAAAAGTAATTCAAGGGCCAGGAGAAAATGCTGGAGTTATTGATATTGAGGATGGAGATGCAATAGTTTTTAAAATCGAAAGTCATAATCACCCATCATTTATTGAGCCTTATCAGGGAGCCGCTACAGGCGTTGGTGGAATTATGCGAGATGTTTTTACAATGGGTGCAAGACCCATTGCTAACTTAAATTCAATACATTTTGGTTCAACTCAAAATAAAAAAACAAAAAATTTATTAAGAGGTGTTGTTCATGGAATTGGTGGTTATGGAAACTGCATGGGAGTACCTACCATAGCAGGACAAACATCTTTTGATAGATCATATAATGGAAATATCTTAGTGAATGCTATGACTTTAGGATTAGTTAAAAAAGATAAGATATTTTACTCAAAAGCAGCTGGTTTAAATAAACCAGTTATATATGTTGGATCAAAAACCGGTAGAGATGGAATTCACGGAGCAAGTATGGCTTCCGCAAGTTTTGATGAAAAAATAGAAGAAAAAAAACCAACTGTGCAAGTTGGAGATCCTTTTACTGAAAAACTTTTATTGGAGGCGTGCTTAGAATTAATGTCAGGAGACTCAATTATTGCAATTCAAGATATGGGGGCTGCAGGATTAACCTCTTCAAGTATTGAAATGGCATCAAAAGGAAATTTAGGTATCGAAATTAACTTAAATAAAGTTCCATGTAGAGAAACCAAAATGACCCCTTACGAAATTATGTTATCTGAGAGCCAAGAACGAATGCTTATAGTTCTTGAAAGTGGCAAAGAGGAAATAGCCAAAAAAATATTTGATAAATGGAATTTAGATTTCGCTGTAATTGGAAAAACAACCAACACAAAAAATATTGAATTATTTTTTGATAACAAACAAGTAGCTAATATACCGGTTAATACATTGGTTGAAAACTCCCCAATGTATGATCGAAAATGGAAAAAATCAAAATTACCAAAAAAAAATAATATTAATAAGACAATATTTAAAAGTCTTAAAATCAAAGATACGTTAAAAAAAATCTTATCCAGCCCAAATGTTTGTAGCAAAGAATGGATTTGGCAACAATATGATCACACCGTAATGGGTGATACTATACAAAAACCTGGTGGAGACTCCGGTGTGGTAAGAGTTCATAAAACAGATAAAGCTATAGCTGCTACAGTTGACTCATCTGCAATTTATTGTTGGGCACATCCACTTACAGGGGGAAAGCAAGTCGTTTGTGAAACTTGGAGAAATTTAATCTCAGTAGGTGCTAAACCTATTGCGGTTACGAATTGTTTAAATTTTGGTAGCCCAGAGAAAGAGGAAAATATGGGTGAGTTTGTCGAATGTGTTCAAGGTATCAGTGAAGCATGTAAGTATTTAGATTATCCTGTTGTCTCAGGAAATGTATCTTTTTACAACGAAACTAAAGACATTGGAATTAAACCAACTCCTACGATAGGAGGCGTGGGTTTAATTAAAGATTACAAAAAAATGATCACAATGGATTTTAAAGAAATTGACAATATTGTATTAGTGATTGGTAAAACAGAGGGTCATATAGATCAAAGTTTATTATCAAGAATAATATTAAATGAAAATAATGGACCGCCACCTGAGGTTAACTTATTTAATGAAAAAAATAATGGTCTGACTCTTCTTAATTTAATTGAAAAAAATTTAATTAAAAGTGCCCATGATGTATCTCTTGGTGGAATAATCACAGCGATAAGCAAAATGTGTATAAAAGGAATTAAAGGTATACAAATCAAAAAGCCAAAATTTTTAATTAATGAAATTGAATACTTTTTTGCTGAAGATCAAGGAAGATATTTGATTGAAATAAATCCAAAAGACTTAAAAGAGGTCTCTAAGATTTTAGATAAAAATTCAGTACATTATGATGAGATAGGTAAAATCATCGATAAAGAGATGATAATTGATCAAAAGACGAAACTAACAATTGACGAATTAAAATCATATAATACTAATTGGCTAAAAAGTTACATGGTTTGATTATGGCAATGGATTTAAAAGAGATTGAGAAATTTATTAAAGAAGCAATGCCAGATGCTTCAATTGAAATACAAGATTTAGCTGGAGATGGTAATCATTATTCTGCTACTGTTACATCATCTCAATTTGCTGGAAAAAGTAAAATTGAACAACACAAAATGGTTTATAATTCATTAAAAGGCAGAATGGGGAATGAATTACATGCCTTAGCTATTAAAACAAAGGAGCAATAATGGATGATAAAACAAAAAATATAATTCAAAATCATATCGACACTAACGATGTATGTTTATTCATGAAGGGAACTCCAGATGCTCCACAGTGTGGATTCTCAATGGCAGTTTCAAACATGCTAAAAATTTTAGAGGTAAATTTTAAAAGTGTAAATGTTCTTGAAGACCAATCAATAAGAGAAGGAATTAAAATTTTTAGTGATTGGCCTACTATTCCTCAACTTTATGTAAAAAAGGAATTTGTTGGTGGATGTGACATTGTAAAAGAAATGTACGAAAGCGGTGAATTAAAAAAAGTTTTAGATGAGAAAGGTATTTCTTGTAAAAAAGATTAAGAAAAAATTGATCTAATTTTTTTAGAAAAAAATTTTTTAAATAAATTAAACAAACTAAATTTTTGGTATCCTGGGTTACTTTCAATAAATTCAAAATCAATCTTATTTTCCCAATAAAGTTCTAAAACAAAACTGCTCCTAAAATTTTTTCTCATTTTTTGAACCATCGAAACAGTTAGGATTGGTTCAAAAAACTGTACCTTTTTGGAAATAATCAATCTAAGATTGATGTCATCAAAATCCATATGCCATAAATGATCTTTTTTATTTTCAAAAACTAAATTATCTTCTAGTTTAGTTGGAAGCTCAATATATCCTTTTTTCGAAACTCGTTCTAATTCACTTATAAAAAATCTAAAATCTTCAACGTGTTCTAACACGTGACTCGCAATTATAAAATCAAACTCATTATTTTTAAATGGTAATTCTTTATTTTCTAACTTAATAAAATTTTTATCTCTATAAAAATTTGATAGATCTTGAACATCACAAACTGTATTAGCATATTTATTTGCGCTATAACCACAGCCAATATCTAAAATTTTCCAATTAGGATTATTTGCTAGAAATGAATCGATATATTTTTTGGATGATCTTTTAATCAATTTGTTATCTAGAGTAATATTCAATTACTAGATTAGGTTCCATTACTATAGGGTATGGAACTTCCTCGAATTTAGGAATTCTGATGAATTTTAATTTCTTATTTTTCTGATCCATTTGAATATATTCTGGTATCTCTCTTTCTTTGTTAGCTAAAGCAATATCAACTATCGCAAGTTGTTTTGACTTATCTCTTATCTCTATAGTGTCTTCTTCTCTAACCAAGTAACTCGAAATGTTAACCTTTTTACCATTTACTTTTACATGACCATGATTAATTAATTGTCGTGAAGAAAAAATCGTTGTGGCAAACTTAGCTCTGTATATCACAGCATCAAGTCTTCTCTCTAGCAGACTAATTAAGTTTTCGCTTGCATCTCCTTTTAGCATTGTGGCTTTTTTATAAATATTTCTAAATTGTCTCTCATTAATATTTCCATAATATGCTTTGAGTTTTTGTTTTGCTTGAAGTTGAATTCCATAATCAGAAGGTTTAGAAGTCTTAGTTTGACCATGTTGTCCAGGTCCATAAGCTCTTTTATTGAATGGGCTTTTAGGTCTACCCCACAGGTTAACCTTTAGTCTTCTATCAACTTTATGTTTAGAGTTTAATCTTTTAGTCATTTAGTAATGGGTTTTATAAACTTACTCTTTTGTTTGTCAATCAACGTTTTTTACTTAAACTTGCGAATACACCTGATAATATACGTGTTTCTTTATCAGATAACTCCATTTTATAAAAAATATTTCTGAGGTTCTCAAGCATTTTGGGTTTCTTTTCCTTGGGTCTAAAAAAATTTATCTCATCTAAATTTTTAATGCAAAGACTTAACATTGATTGAATTTCTTTTTTATTAGCTGATTTGATTTTTTTTGATCTTTTAAATGGAGTATTTTTTAGTTTAATAAGGCTAGATACATACTGAGCAATAATAATCAGACTATGAGATAAATTCAAAGATTTAAAATCAGGATTAGTAGGTATTTGTAAAGTGTAATTAGCATAACTAATTTCATCATTTGATAAACCTGACGCCTCCGAACCAAACAGAAAACCAATTTTTTTTTTAAAATTTATTTTTTTTAAGTCATCTAAGTTTATATGTTTGACATTTTTATTTCTAAATCTTGCAGAAGTGGCGATAACAGTATCAATTTTGCTTATCGCGTCTTCTAAATTATCGTAATTTTTGCTTTGTTTGATAATATCTTTAGCTCCAACCGATGTAGCTAAAATTTTATCATTTGGAAAAGTAGGTTTAGGGTTTACCAAAATCAATTTACTAAAATCAAAGTTTTTAATTGCTCTGGCGCAGGCACCAATATTTTCTGATAATTGAGGTTTATGAAGAATAAATGAGATGTTATTTTTACTCATTTATTTACTTGCAGGCGCATTATCTTTAAATAATTTATAATCCAAACTATCAATTAATGCTTTGAACGAAGCTTCGATAATGTTTGTTGAAACACCAATAGTAAACCAATTTTTTCCTTGAGAGTCTGTGCTTTCAATTGAAACTCTTGTAACAGCCTCAGTTCCTGTATTTAAGATTCTAACTTTATAATCTACCAGTTTTAAATCTTTTAAATATTTTGAGTATTTTGCAAGCCTATCAACGTTTTGTCTAATGGCATTATCTAAAGCATTTACTGGACCATTCCCTTCTCCTTCGCACATAATATTTTCTCCATCGACTTCTAATTGAGCTTTTGCAGAAGAAACTATTTCGCCAGAATTATTTTTTTTTACCGTAACATCATACTCATTAATAGATATATATCTTGGTATTTCTCCAATAATTCTTCTAGCTAATAATTCAAATGATGCATCGGCACCATCATAACTATAACCAATAAATTCTCTGTCTTTTACTTCATCTAATAATTTTTTAATTTTTGGATCATTTTCTTGAATATCAATTTTAATACTTTTTAATCTAGAAATAATATTTGATTTTCCTGATTGATCAGAGACAACAATATTTCTAGTGTTACCAACTTCCTCTGGATTGATGTGCTCATAAGTTTTTGGATCTTTTTGTACAGCAGATACATGCAATCCCCCTTTATGTGAAAAAGCTGCTGCGCCTACATAGGGTAAATGCTGGTTAGGTTTTCTATTTAAAATTTCATCTAAAAGTCTTGAACAATCAGTTAGATTTTTAATATTTTTTGATTTTATTCCAATTTCAAATTGTGATGAAAAATCATTCTTTAAAAAAAATGTTGGTATTAATGACATTAAATTTGCATTTCCACATCTTTCACCCAATCCATTTATTGTACCTTGAATTTGTCGAACACCAGACAATACTGCTGCTAATGAGTTAGCAACCGCATTACCAGTGTCATTATGTGCGTGAATTCCCAAGTTTTTTCCTGGTACTACTTTTATAACCTCACTAACTATCTGTGTAATTTCATGTGGAAGCGTACCTCCATTCGTATCACATAATATCACCCACCTTGCACCTTGATCATAAGCAGCTTTAATACATGAGAGTGCATATTTTGGATTTGCTTTATAACCATCAAAAAAATGTTCTGCATCGAACATGAATTCTTTTTTTGCTTTAACAAAATGTTTTGCACTCTCAGAAATATTATCTAAATTTTCTTCATTTGTTATTCCTAAGGCAACATCGACATGAAAATCCCAAGACTTACCAACTAAACATACTGCAGAGGTATTAGAATTCATGAGCGCAGATAAACCAGTATCATTTTCTGCACTTCGTCCAGACCTTTTTGTCATTCCAAAAGATGTTAGTTTTGAATTTTTAAAATCGTGTTTTTTTTGAAAAAATTCTGTGTCGGTTGGGTTAGCTCCAGGCCAACCTGCTTCAATGTAATCCACACCCAAATTGTCTAAAGCTAAAGCAATTTTTTCTTTGTCTTCCAAAGAAAAATCGACTCCTTGCGTTTGAGCTCCATCTCTAAGAGTTGTATCAAATATGTATAATCTTTCTTTGCTCATTTAAATTTCCAGAGTGTTTTACCATCTTTATCTTCTATTAAAACACCTTTGTCCAAGAGCTCATCTCTAATTCTATCAGCTTCTTTATAGTTCTTATTTTCTCTAGCTTTGTCTCTTAAACTAAGCATATTTTCAATTTCAGACTCCGTTATAAATACTCTTTTCTTTTTAAATTCATTCCATTGCTCACTAGTTTCATTCATCAAACCAATAAATTTGCATGCCGAAACAAATAAATCTGTATTTTCACCTTTGCTAGCTTTTTCGAACAACTTGTGAAGGTTGGTAATATATCCAGGTGTATTCAAATCCTCATAAAGTGGCTTTAGAATTTCGTCTGAAACTTTGACAGATTTAAGATCAGATGAGTATACTTTATACCACTTATCTAAAGTATTTTCACAATCACTTAATAATTTGTCGTTCCAATCTAGTGGTTGCTTATAATGTGCACTCATTAAAGCCAATCTGATTATTTGGCCACTAATTTTATTTCTAAAATCTTTTATTTTTAGAATGTTACCTTGAGACTTTGCCATTTTTTCATTAGACATAGTAATAAAAGCATTGTGCACCCAATAATTTGCAAAAACTTTTGTATCATTGGCACATCTAGATTGAGCTATTTCATTTTCATGATGGGGAAAAATAAGATCTATACCTCCACCATGAATATCAAATTCATTTCCTAAGAACTTTTTTGACATAGCTGAACACTCTAAATGCCATCCTGGTCTACCTTTGCCCCAAGGTGAATCCCAAGCAGGTTCATCATTATTTGATGGCTTCCATAGAACAAAATCCTCAGAATTTTTTTTATTTTCACTGATTTCTACTCTAGATCCAGCAATTAAATCGTTTAAATTTTTATTGGATAATTTTCCGTAATCAGGAAATTTTTTGACCTCAAAATAAACATGCTTTTTATTTTCATATGCAAATCCTTTTTTAATTAAATCGTTTATCATTTCAATCATTAGCTCAATATGTTCTGTTGCTTTTGGCTGATGAGTAGGATTTTCACAATTTAAAAACTCACAATCTTTAAAAAAACTTGAAGTTACTTTTTCTGTGAGTTCTTTTGTAGAAATTTTTTGTTCTTGTGAGGATTTAATTATTTTATCATCAATATCAGTTATATTTCTCACATATGTTACTGAGGGAAATTCATTTTTTAATAATTTAAATAAAATATCAAAAATTACTAAAGGTCTTGCGTTTCCTATATGAGGATCATCATAAACTGTAGGTCCACAAACGTACATTCCAACATTTTTTTTTTCTTTTGGAACAAAGTGTTCTTTTTTATTACTTAAATTATTTGTTAAAAAAATATCCATATCAGCTGAATAAGAAATATACCTTATTTAATGATTTGTTAATCTAATTGATTAACTAGGAATCTTGCAAACTGGAATTGGCTCCATTTTATGCAAGTTTTGATTTCGAATTTTTTCGTATTGTTCTCTGTGAGGCGAATTTGGGTTACCCATTGCGTCTTCAAGTTCTGAGTAATTGAATCCTAACTGACCTTCATCTGTTCTTCCATCATCCCATAATCCGTCAGTTGGTGGAGCATCAATAATTTCTTTTAATATACCTAATTCATTGCCAAGTTCCCAAACTTCAGTTTTATTACAATCTGCTATAGGAGATATATCAACACCACCATCTCCATATTTTGTATAAAAACCTACTCCAAAATCCTCTACTTTATTTCCCGTTCCAACCACAATACCTTTATTTGCTGCTGCAACTTGGTAAAGAGTAGTCATTCTAAGTCTAGCTCTTGAGTTTGCAAAACCATGTTCATTATCAAATTTATTTAGGGTTGTTGAAAATGTCTCAAAAAGTTTATCTAAACTTAAGGTATGCGCTTCAACATTTTTAAAATTTTTTACCAACCATTGTTGATGCTTCAAACTAAGATCATGTTGATTTTCTTTTTGTTTAATCGGCATTGTTAAAACAATGGTTTTAATCCCTGTCATCGCACTCAGAGTGCTTGAAACAGATGAGTCTATACCACCAGATATTCCAATGACTAATGATTGTGCCTTGTTTGGCATTTGATCAACGTATGTTTTGATCCAATTAGAGATAAATTTTACTTTTTCTGATGGTAGCATAACAAATATCTAACTATCTTAAAATTTTATGCAATAGCTTAAGATGCCGCTTGAATCGCATTTTTAGAATAGCTGCTATTCTTTTTAATCTCATCAGAAATTAAAAAGGCTAATTCTAAAGCCTGGTCTGAATTCAATCTTGGATCACAATGAGTATGATATCTACTTGATAAATCAGCATCAGATATTTTTCTAGCTCCACCTGTACACTCTGTCACATCTTGGCCAGTCATTTCTACATGTAAACCACCTGCATATGATCCCTCAGACTGATGAACACCAAAAACATTTTTGACCTCATTAACTACATTGTTAAATGGTCTGGTTTTAAAACCAGTAGTTGATACAATTGTATTCCCATGCATTGGATCGCATGACCAAATAACATTAAGTCCTTCTTTTTTAATTCGTCTTATTAACTTTGGTAAAAACTTTTCTACATTTTGATGACCAAATCTTGAAATTAAAGTTATTTTGCCTTTTTCATTTTTTGGATTTAATACTTCACAAATTTTTGCAATCTCCTCAGGTTTAGAAGTAGGACCACACTTTATTCCAATAGGATTTTCTATTCCTCTACAAAATTCAACATGTCCACCATCTAACTGTCTTGTTCTATCACCAATCCAGACAAAATGAGCAGATGTATCGTGATACTCACCGGTAGTAGAGTCTACTCTAGTCATACTTTCCTCAAAGGGTAAGTGCAACGCTTCATGTGATGTCCAGAAATTTACAGTGTATAATCTATTATTAAAGTCTGAAGTTATTCCACATGCTTCCATAAAAGCTAGTGCATCAGCAATTTTGTCCTCTAGGTCTTTAAATTTTTTCGCTTGAGGACTTTTTTTAATGTAATCTAAATTCCATAAATGAACTTTGTTCAAATCTGCAAAACCACCTTTTGAAAATGCTCTAAGTAAATTAAGCGTTGAAGCTGATTGAGAATATGCTTTGTACATTCTTTTTGGATCAGGTCTTCTAGCTTTTTCGTTAAAGTCTATTGCATTAATGTTATCACCTAAATAACTTGGTAATTCTACATCACCTTGTTTTTCTGTTGGAGCACTTCTTGGTTTAGAAAATTGTCCTGCAATCCTTCCAAGTTTTACAATAGGTAAAGACGCAGAGTATGTCATCACCAAAGCCATTTGAAGAATTACTTTAAAAGTATCTCTTATGTTGTCAGGATGAAATTCTGCAAAACTTTCGGCACAGTCACCGCCTTGCAATAAAAAAGCTTTTCCATCAACTACCTTAGATAATTGATCTTTTAAATGTCTTGTCTCACCTGCAAATACAAGTGGTGGAAATGTTTTTAATTTATTTAAAACACTATTAAGCTCCTTCTCATCACCATACGTTGGTATGTGTTTGACAGGATACTTTCTCCAGCTATTTACTTTCCAATTTTTCATATTCAACTCAAGATTGTTGTATCAGAGTTTTTCTATTATTCAACGGTTACTGATTTAGCTAAATTTCTAGGCTTATCTATATCAAATCCTTTTTTGAGAGCTGAATAATAAGCTAATTTTTGTAAAGGTATTGTTAAAAGAAAGGGTAAAAGATCATCATTAGCACTTTCAACTTCTATTTTTTCCCAAATATTTTCTGAAACTACTTCATCACTACTTTTATTTGTTACTAATAAAACTTTTGCTCCTCTTGCAATAACTTCCTGCATATTAGAAATAGTTTTTTTATAATAATTGTCTCTCGGCGCTAATACAACAACAGGCATCCCTTCCTCAATAAGTGCTAGTGGTCCATGTTTCATTTCCCCAGCTGGATAGCCTTCAGCATGGATATAAGATAGTTCTTTTAATTTTAATGCACCCTCTAATGCTATTGGAAAAGAAAAGCCTCTTCCTAAAAACATTGAACCTTTAACCTCATTAAAGGTATTAGATATTGCCTGTATCTTATTATCGGTTAATAAAGTCTTTTCTGCTAATTTAGGAAGAGATTTAAGATCTTTAAGTTTTTCGTTGAATAACTCTTTTTTTAAATCTTTTCTTAATAATCCTAGTTTTAAAGCTAAAATGTATAATATAAGGATTTGACCCAAAAAGGCTTTGGTAGAGGCAACCCCTATCTCGGACCCACAATGAATTGGTAAAACAAATTTAGAGTCTCTAGCAATAGAACTCTCAATGACATTTACAACAGCACATGTTTTCATATCATTTTGATTACACAAATCTAATGCTGCATAAGTGTCTGCAGTTTCACCAGATTGAGATACAAATATATATAAAGTCTCTTTCTTAAATCTATTTTTTCTATATCTAAACTCTGAAGCAATATCTACATTAACATCTAATGAAGTTAATTCTTCGAACCAGTATTTTGCAAGTAGACAAGAATGATAAGCTGTTCCACAACCAATTAAAGTAACTGAGGAAATTTCATTCATTTTCCAAGGAAAATTATAAATATTAATATCATTATTTAATGTATCTACATATTCATTAATTCCATTTTTTAATGTTGTCGGTTGTTCTTCTATTTCTTTAGCCATGAAATGTTTGTAATCACCTTTGTCATTTTTTTCATCTTCTAGAGATAATTCTAAAACTTTTTTATTTATCTTATCCCCATCCTCATTAAAAAATTCAACGTGATCTTTTTTTATAATACAAAATTCACCGTCATTAAGATAAGTAATCTTATTTGTCATCGCCTTCAGAGCATATGAATCTGAACCTAAATAATTTTCATTTGGACCATACCCCACGGCTAATGGAGATCCTCTTCTTGCACCAACAATCAAATCAGGTTGATCTTTAAATATTATACCTAGCGCAAAACTACCATGAAGAGATTTGAGGGTTTTTTTAATTGAATTAACAATATTTTCTGTTTTTAAATTTTCTGTAATCAAATGTACGATTACTTCAGTATCAGTTTGTGACTTAAATTTATGACCATTGCTTACCAAAAATTTTTTTAACAATGTAGAATTTTCAATTATTCCATTATGAACTACAGAAACATTTTGTGAAGAGTGAGGATGGGCATTAATACTATTTGGCAATCCATGTGTAGCCCAACGAACATGTCCTATACCAATGGTTCCTTCCATTTTTTGAACTAATAGATTATTTTCAAGATTATCAACTCTTCCCTCAGATTTTACCTCATTGATTCCATTGTTTGAAAGCGTTGCTATACCTGCTGAGTCATATCCTCTGTATTCTAATTTTTTTAAAGAGCTGATAATTGTTGATGAAACAGGTCTATTACTATTTATTCCAATAATCCCACACATAATTATTTAGATTTTCTTTTATAATTTTTTACCTCTATCTGTTGGCTTCTAGTTAGCGCTAGAGATTTTTTACTCACATTCCTGGTAATAACTGATCCCGCTCCAACTATACTTTTTTCTGCAAGTGTAATTGGTGCTACTAAAGAAGAGTTAGAGCCAATAAAAACATTATCTTTTATTCTAGTTTTATATTTTTTTATTCCATCGTAGTTGCACGTAATTGTCCCCGCTCCAACGTTAACTGATTTACCAATTAAAGTGTCACCAATATAGGTTAAATGATTTACCTTAGATTTTTTTCCAAGAGTACTTTTTTTAATTTCAACAAAGTTTCCAATTTTAGACCCTTCCTTTAAAGTGGTACCAGGTCTTATTCGTGCATAAGGACCTATTTCAACTTTATTTTCGATTTTACAATTCTCTAAATGACTGAAAGATTTAATAATAACATTGTTACCAATCTTCACTTTAAATCCAATAACTACATATGGTTCTATAATCACATTTTTTCCAATTTTTGTGTCTTTAGAAAAATAGATTGTTTCTGGAGCAATCATTTTTACTTTAGATTTTAAGAACTTTACTCTCAGTGAATTTTGAAGTTTATTTATATTCAATTGTTTCATATAGAAAATTACTTACATTAAGTATATATCTATCTTAATTCACAAAATATTTCTTAAAAATACTTTTAATTATGAAACAAATTTTTACAATTCTCTTTGATTTAGATGGCACTTTAGTGGATACAGCTCCCGACTTAATGAGGGCGCACAATCATGTTATGAGTAAATTTGGATATCCAACGAAGTCTACTGAGGAAATAAGAAACTTGGTGGGTCAAGGCGCTGGTGCAATGCTTGGTCGATCTATATGGGGTCAGGCAAAAAAAGAATTTGGAAAAGTCCAAGATGAAAAAATTAAAAAAGAAATGGTCAAAGAATTTGTAGAGTATTACGGAAATAATATTGTAAATGAAAGTAAATTAATTGATGGAGTTAAAGATTTTTTAATATGGTCAAAAGAAAAAAAAATTTCAATGGGTGTTTGCACAAATAAACAAGAACATCTAGCAATTGATCTTTTAAAAAAAATTGGAATTTATGATTTTTTTGAATATGTAGCAGGTCACAATACATTTGATTATTGTAAACCTGATCCAAGACACTTAACGTCTGTAGTTGAAATTTTAGATGGGGATCTTAAAAAAACTTTAATGATTGGCGATAGTGAAACAGATGCTAACGCCGCAAAAGCTGCTGGAATTCCAGTTATTTTACTTGAGGATGGTTATACGGAAAAAAATACAAGTGAAATTTACCATAATCACTTAATAAAAGACTTCATTGGTATTGAAAAAATTGTAACAAAATATCTTTAATATTGATTATTTTTTTTTAACTATTAGAACAGTTTTCAATTAGGAGTTATTTTGATCATACATAACGTAAAAGTTTTCCCGTCTAAAGTTCACTTACCCAAAAAAAAACAGCTGGCTTGGAAAATCGCAGAGATTGCAAGTGATAATGCAAAGTTAGATAAAGAAGCGATAGAGATGGTGATTAATAGAATTATTGATAATGCTTCAGTAGCTATAGCTTCTTTAAATAGACGTCCAGTTATTTCATCCCGAGAGATGGCCCTGAAGCATTTAAGAAAAAATGGTGCAACATTATTTGGAGTTGATAATAAATTAAAATTTGATTGTGAATGGGCAGCATGGAGCAACGGAACAGCTGTAAGAGAACTTGATTTTCATGACACATTTTTAGCTGCTGATTACAGTCATCCTGGTGATAATATTCCTCCCCTTATAAGTGTTGCACAACAAAATAAAAAAAACGGATTAGATCTTTTAAGAGGAATAATTACTGCCTATGAAGTGCAAGTTAATTTAGTTAAAGGAATTTGTTTACATAAACATAAAGTAGACCACATCGCTCACTTAGGACCAAGTGTTGCTGCTGGAATAGGATCGATGTTAAAACTAAATACAGAAACAATCTATCAAGCTGTTCAACAAGCTCTACATACAACTATTTCAACAAGACAGTCTAGAAAAGGTGAAATCTCTAGTTGGAAAGCTTATGCCCCAGCGCATGCCGGTAAACTTGCAATCGAGGCTGTAGATAGAGTTATGCGTGGTGAAGGTGCTCCAAGTCCAATTTATGAAGGTGAAGATAGTGTTATTGCACGAATTTTGGATGGAAAAAAAGCGTTATATAGAGTTCCACTTCCAAAAAAAAACGAGACTAAGAAAGCTATTCTTGAAACTTACACAAAAGAATATTCTGCCGAATATCAATCTCAAGCATTAATTGATCTTGCAAAAAAACTTAAAAAGAAAATATCTAATCTAAATCAAATAAGAAAAGTTGATATTTATACCAGTCATCATACTCATTATGTGATTGGTACAGGTGCAAACGATCCTCAAAAAATGGATCCAAATGCAAGTAGAGAAACGTTAGATCATTCAATAATGTATATATTTGCTGTAGCTTTAGAAGATGGCAGTTGGCATCATGTAAAATCTTATTCGAAAGCCAGGGCAAAAAGAAAAAGCACAATTAAGATATGGAGATCAATCAAAACACATGAGGATAAAAAATGGACCAAAAGATATCATGACCCAAACCCCAGAAAAAAAGCTTTTGGTGCAAAAGTCATAATTACCCTTAAAAATGGAAAAAAAATTACCGAAGAACAAGGAGTTGCAGATGCTCATCCTTATGGCTCAAGACCATTCAGGAGAAAAAATTATATAAACAAATTTTTAACACTTACCGAGAATATTTTAGATAAAAAAGAAATTGAAAGATTTTTAAAAGCTGTGCAAAACTTAAGAAAACTAAAGTCAGGTCAATTAGATAGATTGAATATTGTTGTTAAAAAGAGCAAAATTAAACGAAATTTAAAAAAAGGAATTTTTTAATGCATTTTGTCGAAAAAGAACCAATACAAAAAAGAAAAGATTTTACGGATAAATTAAAATCTAAAAAAATACTAAGAGTTCCTGGTGCTTATAATCCTTTAACAGCAAAATTAATTGAGGAGATTGGTTATGATGCTGTTTATGTTTCAGGAGGTGTTATGGCAAATGATCTTGGATTTCCTGATATTGGATTAACCACACTGCAGGATGTTAGTACGCGGTCATACTTAATTTCTAGAGTTACAAATCTTCCTACAATTGTAGATATAGATACAGGATTTAAATCATGTAAAGAAACTGTAGAAACTTTTGAAGAGTTTGGAATTACTGGAGTTCATTTAGAAGATCAAATTGAAAGAAAAAGATGTGGACACCTAGATAATAAAGAATTGATATCCACAGATGCAATGGTGAAAAAAATCAAAGAATGCGTTTCTGCAAAAAAAGATGAAAATTTTAAGATTATTGCAAGATCCGATGCAAAAAGTGTAGAGGGAATTGATAAGATGATCGAGAGATGTAAGGCTTATATCGATGCGGGAGCAGAAATTATTTTTCCTGAGGCGCTTCATGATGAAAAGGATTTTGAAAAAGTCAGAAAAGAATTATCGTGTTATTTGTTAGCCAATATGACTGAATTTGGAAAAACTAAATTATTAAATTATAAACAATTAGAAGAACTGGGTTACAACATCGTTATTTATCCTGTTACAACTCAAAGGTTAGCAATGAAAAACGTTGAGGATGGTTTGAGGGACATTTATGCGAATGGACACCAAAACAACATTATTGATAAAATGCAAACTAGAAAACGTTTATATGATCTTGTGGATTACGAGAAATATAATAGTTTAGATGAAAAAATTTATAACTTTAACACCGATGGTCACGAATAATGAGTGATGATATTAAAAAAGGCTTATTAGGAATTGTTGTAGACGAAACAGAAGTCTCAAAAGTAATGCCTGAAATTAACTCTCTAACGTATAGAGGTTATGCTGCTCAAGATCTTTGTGAATATTGTAGATTTGAGGAAGTAGCTTATCTTATTTTAAATAAAGATTTACCAAATACTATTCAGCTTAGAAAATTTGAAAAGGAAGAGAAAAATAATAGAGAATTATCTAAAGATTTATACTCAGTTATAAAAAAAATGCCTAAAAAATCTCATCCTATGGATGTGGCTAGAACAGCCGTAAGTATTATGGGCTTAGAAGATAAAGAAACAACTGATTCCTCTCCTGAAGCAAATATGAGAAAAGCGATTAGAATACTTGCAAAAACTCCTACTGCATTAGCTGCCTTCTACAGAATTAGAAAAGGTAAAAAAATTATCAAACCCAAAAAAAATTTAAATATGGCAGAAAACTTTTTTTATATGTGTTTTGGAAAAATACCTCAAAAAGAAATAGTAAAAGCTTTTGATGTGTCTTTAATACTATATGCAGAGCATAGCTTTAACGTTTCAACTTTTACTGCAAGAACTATTACAAGCAGCTTGTCTGATATTCACGGGGCAATTACTGGAGCAATAGCAAGTTTAAAAGGTCCATTACATGGAGGAGCTAATGAAGAAGTAATGCATATGATGAACAAAATTAAGGATCCTAAAAACGCTCTTAAATGGATAAATGATGCCTTAGATAACAAAGAGGTTGTTATGGGTTTTGGCCATAGAGTTTACAAAAGTGGAGACTCAAGAGTTCCTACAATGAGAAAGTATTTCGCTAAAGTAGCAAAAATTAAAAAAGATAAAAAATTTGAAAAAATTTACGACATTGTTGAAAAAGTGATGATTGAGAGAAAAAACATCCATCCAAACGTGGATTATCCTACTGGACCGACTTATCACTTAATGGGTTTTGATACAGATTTCTTTACACCAATATTCGTTATTTCAAGAATAACTGGTTGGTCGGCACATATAATGGAGCAACATGCTGCAAATAAACTGATCAGACCACTTGCAAGTTACAAAGGTAACAAGCACAGAAAAGTTTTACAATTAAATCAAAGATAATTAACTAAAAGCCTCGACCCAAGTTCCTTGTGTAGATGCTTTAGAATACTCAGTTGCACGACCTTCAAAGAAGTTCATGTGCTCAACTGCGTTTAACATTGTATCTAACCATCCAAGTGGATTTTTTTGCACGTCGTAAATTGGTTCCAGACCTAGTTGAACTAATCTTCTGTTACCAATAAATCTAATATAATCTTTCACTTCTTTTGCAGTTAATCCTTCCATTGGACCCATTTCAAAAGCTAAATCTATAAAGGCATCCTCATGTTCAATAATGGTTCTGCAAGCCTCATATAATTCTTTTTTCAATTTTGGTGTCCAGATTTCAGGATTCTCTTTAATGAATTCTTTAAAAATTCTAATCATAGAATTGCAGTGAAGAGTTTCATCTCTTACAGACCAAGTAACTATTTGGCCCATTCCTTTCATCTTATTATGTCTTGGGAAATTTAAAAGGATCGCAAAACTTGCAAATAATTGTAGACCCTCAGTGAAAGCACTAAAGACTGCAACAGTTTTGGCAATGTCTTCTTTTGAATTAACATTAAATCCTTGCATGTAATCATATTTGTCTTTCATTTCTTTATATTTCATAAATGCAGAATATTCTGACTCTGGCATTCCAATAGTATCTAATAAATGAGAATAAGCAGCGACATGAACTGTTTCCATTGCAGCAAAAGCTGTCATCATCATTAAAACCTCAGTTGGTTTAAAAACAGTTGTGTAATGTCTTAAATAACAGTTATTAACTTCAACATCAGCTTGAGTAAAAAATCTAAATATTTGAGTTAAAAGATTTTTTTCAGGTTGTGATAAATTTTTCTGCCAATCTCTAACATCATCACCAAGTGGTACCTCCTCAGGTAACCAATGAATTCTTTGTTGCGTTAACCAAGCGTCATAACACCAAGGGTATCTAAATGGTTTGTAAACTGGATTTTCTACTAAAAGACCCATCTTTTTGGGTTGGATAATTTCTTTTTTTTCTACTTTGATTTTCTCTGCTACTGACATGATAAACACTCCTCGTATTCTTGTTCTTCGTTAGTTTGTTGATTTTTAGATTTATATACATTGGCTGTAATATCAGTTGATTGAGCATTATTGATATTTTCAGCTCTTTGAATTGATTTTGATCTACAGTAATAAAGGCTTTTCAAACCTTTTTTCCATGCATCAAAATGAATTCTATGTAATTCTTTTTTGTGAACGTCTGCTGGTAAAAACAAATTGACTGATTGTGCTTGAGAAATAAATGGTGTTCTATCACCACTTAGTTCAATAATCCATTTTTGATTTAATTCAAAAGCAGTTTTAAAAACATCTTTTTCTAAATCAGTTAAAAAATCTAGATGCGAAACTGAACCTTGATTAGTAGTTATTGTTGACCATGTTTCATCATCATTCTTACCATGAATTTCCAAAATTTCCTCAAGATATCTATTTCTTACATTGAAAGATCCTGATAAAGTTTTGTGAGTATAACTGTTAGCTGCAATTGGCTCTACTCCTGGTGATGCACCTCCGCAGATTATTGAAATAGATGCAGTTGGTGCTATTGCGGTCTTATTTGAAAATCTCTCTTTGAAACCATATTCTGCAGCATCTGGACATGCACCTCTTTCTTCAGCTAAATCTTTTGAGGCTTGATTTACCTTTTCATGAATATTTTTGAAAATCTTTTTATTCCATGACTTTGCCATAACAGACTCGAGTGGAATTCTTTTTTTCTGTAAGAAAGAATGGAAACCCATCACTCCTAACCCAACACTTCTTTCTCTCTCAGCAGAGTATTTAGCATCTTTAAATTGCTCAGGTGCTTTGTTAATAAAATCAGATAAAACATTATCTAAAAATCTCATTACATCTCCAATCATATCTGGATCATCTTTCCACTCATCATACTTTTCTAAATTTAATGAAGACAAACAACAAACAGCTGTTCTATCTCTTCCATCTTTATCGATACCAGTAGGTAAAGTTATTTCACTGCAAAGGTTTGAAGTTTTAACTGTAAGGTTTGCTAGCTTATGGTGTTGCGGTATTTGTCTATTAACAGTATCGATGTAAATAATATAAGGTTCACCTGTTTCAATTCTCGCTGTTAATAATCTAATCCATAAATTTCTTGCAGATATAGTTTGTTGAATAGTTCCGTCAGCAGGACTCTTTAATGCCCATTGTTCGTCATTTTCTACAGCTCGCATAAATGCATCTGAAACCAAAACACCATGGTGTAAATTTAATGCTTTCCTATTTGGATCACCACCAGTTGGTCTTCTCATTTCCATGAACTCTTCTATCTCAGGATGATCAATTGGAAGATAACATGCTGCAGATCCTCTTCTTAATGAACCCTGGCTGATTGCCATAGTTAATGAGTCCATAACTTTTATAAATGGAATAATGCCAGAGGTTTTTCCAACTTTACCAATCTTCTCACCTATTGATCTTAAATTTCCCCAATAACTTCCTATACCTCCACCTTTTGCAGCTAACCAAACATTTTCACTCCAAAGATCTAGAATGCCACCTAAGCTATCTGATGCTTCATTTAAAAAACATGAAATTGGTAATCCTCTTTTAGTTCCACCATTAGACAAAACAGGTGTAGCTGGCATGAACCAGAGGTTACTTATATAATTATAAATTCTTTGCGCATGCAAATTATCGTCAGCATATGTGCTAGCTACTCTCGCAAATAAATCTTGAAAAGATTCATTGTGACCAAGGTATCTGTCTTTTAAAGTTGCCTTACCAAAATCAGTTAAGTTTACATCTTTTGATCGGTCAATTTTAATTATTATGCCCTTATCATTTTGAAATAACTCGGTTTCGTTATTTAAAGAGAATAAATCTGGTCTATTGCTTTTTTGGACTTCATTGACCTTGGGGCTATATTCAGAGACAGCTTTCTTTAATGCCTGCGATAGTATTTTATTCATTTTTTGTTAATATATCTTGTTAATATAGCGAAAACAACTATATGTTGTGTGCGCTTGGTGTTAATATACTAAATATTATGTAAATCAACAGAACATTTATAGAACAGTGAAAAAAAAATTCAACTATAAAAATGAAAAAAATGTAAGTAATTAACAGCATGTCTCAATCAATAAAAATAGACCCCTTCGGCTTTAGAGAATATGACGCTAGATGGATTTACGAAAAAGACATTAATGAGCCGGGAATCACGAATCTTGGAAAAGGTCTAGGTACCCAAATTAAAGAGCATACTAAAAAAGAAAACCCAAGAGTAATAGTTGGACATGATTACAGATCATACAGCGAAAAAATAAAGTCAGCTTTAAAAAAGGGTTTACTATCGACTGGATGTTTTATTGAAGATGTTGGTTTATCTCTATCACCAATGGTTTATTTCGCACAATTTAATTTAGATGCCGATGCAGTTGCTATGGTAACAGCTAGTCATAATGAAAACGGTTGGACGGGCGTAAAAATGGGAATCAAAAAAGGATTAACGCATGCACCTGAGGAAATGAAAGAATTAAAAGAAATTACCTTAAATGAAAATTTTACTGAAGGTAACGGTAATGAAAAACAAATTAAAGATTTTGATAAAGTTTATAAAGAAGATTTAATAAGTAAGAATAAGTTAAAAAAGAAAATAAAAGCTGTTGTTGCTTGTGGTAATGGTACAGCAGGGATTTTTGCTCCTGATATATTAAGAGGAATTGGTTGTGAAGTAATAGAATTAGACTGTAATTTAGATTGGAATTTCCCGAAATATAATCCAAATCCTGAGGATTTAGAAATGCTCCATGCAATTGTTAAATCAGTGAAAGAAAACAATGCTGATATTGGTTTTGGTTTTGATGGAGATGGTGATCGTGTAGGTGTAATTGATAACGAGGGAAATGAAATTTTTTCTGATAAAATAGGCTTGTTGATCGCTAGAAATTTATCTAATTCACATAAAAATTCAAAGTTTATTGTTGATGTAAAATCTACTGGTCTTTACTCAACTGACAAAATTTTAAATAAAAATCAATGTGAAACTTTATATTGGAAAACAGGTCATTCTCACATCAAAAGAAAAGTACATAATGAAAAAGCTTTAGCTGGATTTGAGAAAAGTGGACACTTTTTTTTCAATCAACCATTAGGTTACGGTTACGACGACGGAATTAACTCAGCAATTCAAGTTTGTCACTTATTAAATAATCAAGATAAAAAAATGAGTGAAATAATTAAAGAACTTCCAACCACTTACCAGTCACCAACAATGGCACCTTTTTGTAAAGATGAGGAGAAATATAAAGTAGTTGACGAAATGGTAAGGGAATTTAAAAAAATAAAAGACCAAAAAATAAAAATAGATAATCAAGAAATAAAAGAGATTATAACTGTTAATGGAGTTAGATTTTCTTTTGAAGATGGTTCTTGGGGTTTAATTCGAGCATCCTCTAATAAACCCTCATTAGTTGTAGTAACTGAAAGCCCTACTTCTGATGAAAGAAAATTAAATATTTTTAAATTCATTGATAAAACACTAATGAAAACTGGCAAGATTGGTGAGTACGATCAAAAAATTTAATAAGGGAAAGATTCAACTAAAAAGTGTTCATAAAACTGTAAAGAATCATTTACTCTAAATCTGTGAGGTGATGGAGGGAGACTGAAGTCACCTCTTTTTTTTATGGCAGATAAAAAAATTAGATCAATAGCTAAAACTTTTTCTTGGAGATTTATCATTTTTGTTTATTGGGTAATTTTTGGATACATTTACACTGGAACATTTACAGGTGCAGGGATACTCGGTGTTGGATCAATAGTTCCACTTTTTTTTTACTATTTTCATGAGAGAATTTGGAACAAGGTTAAATGGGGAACTGGTTAATATTAATTAATTGATAAGTATTCAAAAAAAGATCTAATCGATACAATGATCAAGAATATCCCAAAGATCTTGCTCAATATATTTTTATCTATTTTATAAACTGCTTTTGCGCCTACTCTAGCCATTATCATTGTCACTGGCACGAAAACTAGAAATCCAAGTAAATTCACATATCCAAGACTGTAGGGTGTATTAATATTATCTACAATTTTACCCCCAGTAATCATTGTAATTGTGCCAAATACAGCAATCAAAAAACCAACTCCTGCTGCAGTTCCTATTGATCTCCTAATATCGTATCCAAAAGTTCTCATAAAAGGAACCATTAATGAACCGCCACCAATCCCCAGTAAAACAGATATGAAACCTATAATAATTCCTGAAATATTTTTAGCTGAGTCAGAGATCATTTTTGGATTTTTTAAAAGCTGTTCTCTAAAAAAGATAAAGAATAAACCAACTATAAAAGCCATAATGGAAAAGAATAAAACGAAAGCTGGTGTTTTTAAATTTACTGCTAAAAATGTTCCCCCAATAACTCCAAATAAAATAAATATACCAAAGGATTTTATGAGTTTAAAATCAACTGCATCATACTCCATATGAGTTTTTGTTGATATGATGGAAGTTGGAATTATAATCGCTAATGAAGTACCAACTGAAAGATGCATTCTTGTTGCAATATCAAAATCTAAAACAGTAAAAGCATAATAAAGAGCAGGCACTATTATAATGCCACCACCAACTCCTAGTAGACCTGCCATAAAACCAGCAACAGATGCTGCTAAAGATAAAACAAATAAAAGATTTATAATTTCATTGATATCTAAAGTTTCCATTATGAGTTAGCCTGGATTGCTTTCTCATTATTCTGAACAATAGCCATAATATGTTTTGCTTTTTGAAAATCGGAGTCTCTTGCCATCATGTTGTCACTTAAATATCTTTTCCATTCTTTTGAACCAACTTGTCCGTGATATAAACCTACTGTATGTCTCATGATATGATTTATTTTTGTTCCTAATTTTACTTCTCTATCAGCATACTCCAAAAGTTTTTCTACAACTTGTTCCCTTGTAGGACTAATCTTTGTCTTGAATATTTCTTTTTCGATTTCAATTAAAGAATACGGATTTTGATATATTGATCTTCCTATCATTACACCATCACAATGTTTTAAATGATTATTTATTTCCTCAATTTTTGTTATCCCTCCATTTATAATTATTTCTAAATTAGGATTTTCTTTTTTAATATCATAAACCATTTTATAGTTTAGTTTTGGAATGTTTAAGTTTTGTTTGGGAGATAAACCTGTCAAGATTGCTTTCCTTGCATGCAATATAAATGTTTTTGAACCAGCATCTCTCATCTTACGAATAAAATCATTTAAATAATCAAATTCTTCTGTATCATCGAAACCAATTCTTGTCTTAGCTGTAACAGGAATTCTACATGCGTTTACCATTGAATTAATACATTCAGCAACCAAATCAGGTTCTTTAATTAAACATGCTCCAAATCTATTTTTTTGAACTTTTTTGCTAGGACAACCAAGATTAATATTAATTTCATCATAACCCATATCTTCTGCAATTTTAGCTACTTCTGCTAATTCTTCTTTATTAGATCCACCTACTTGTAGAGCTAATGGTTTTTCTTCAGGGCTAAAAGATAAAATTTTTTTTCTATCACCGTGAATTGCAGATTTTGTTGCAACCATCTCAGTATAGAGCATTACATTTTTACTCATCAGTCTTAAAAAGAAACGATCATGCCTATCAGTACAATCCATCATTGGGGCGACTGATATTTTTCTGTTTATTTTTTTTTTAGAATCCAAGGTCTTTACCCATTATTTTATCAGGTAACCATGTAACAATCTCAGGAAAAATACATAAAATTACTATAGCTAAAGCCATAATTATCATAAACGGTATAGATCCTTTTAAAATTTCTGACAAACTAACGTCTGGGGTAATTCCTTTTATAATATAGAGATTTAATCCAACTGGTGGTGTAATTAAGCCAATCTCCATATTGATTGTAAATACTATTGCAAACCAATATGGGTCAAAACCTAAAGTAGTGATAACTGGCAATAATATAGCTGAAGTCATTACAATAACTGCAACTGGCGGTAAAAAGAAACCAGCTATTAAAAGAAATATGTTTATTAAAATGAACACAACCCATTTGTTAGAGCTTAATTCGACCATGCTCTGTGCTAATGACTGAGTTACATACAGTTGTGATAGAGTGAATGCAAAAAGATATGAGGCAGCGATAATGAACATTATCATTACACTTTCTTTCATAGAAACTTTAACAATATTCCAAATTTTTTTTGGCTGATAAATTTTGTAAACAACAGCTATTAATACAAAAACTAAGAATGCCCCTACTCCAGATGCCTCGGATGGTGTTGCAACTCCTCCATAAAGAACATATAGAACTCCTGCTATAATTGCTAAAAAAGGAAGAATTCTTGGTAAAACTTCAAGTTTTTCTTTTAGAGTTGGTCTTACTCTATTTCTTAAAGCTTTTGCTGCATCTTTATCAATAAAATAACTGTGTATTAGAGCCCATATTGCAAACATACCTGCCAACATAAAACCTGGTACAAGACCACATAAAAATAATCTTCCAATAGATGTACCCGTTGCAATTCCATAAACAATTAAAACAATACTAGGTGGAATCAAAACTCCTAAAGTTCCACCTGCTGCAATGGTTCCTGTTGCGATTTGATCGGAATAACCTCTTTTTCTCATTTCAGGTATTCCCATTGTCCCGATCGCAGCACAAGTTGCAGGACTAGATCCACTTAGGGCTGCAAAAATTGAACAAGCGCCAATATTTGAAATTACCAATCCACCTGGTACTCTCCAAAGCCATCTATCTAATCCTGTATATAAATCCTTTCCAGCAGGAGAATTAGCAACGGCCATTCCCATTAAAATAAACATTGGTATAGAAAGTAAAACAAAAGAGTTTAATCCTGCAAAAAATGTTTCAGCAAATACATCAAGCATTTGAAAACCTTCAAATGTAACCAAAAGAGCTATCGAAACAAAACTCAAACCAAATGCAATTGGAATTCCAGAAAAAAGTACCAATAAAGTAAAAACTGCAACAATTAATGCTATAATCAGTGGGTCCATTTATTTAAAATCCTTTTCATCAGTTAATTTTATAATTTCTGCGATATACTGTAATATCATCAATAAAGCCCCTAACATCATTGATGAATATGGTATCCATAGTGGTGGATCCCACACAGTTCCTGTTGAATAATTTTTGGTAAATGCTTCCTCGAACATTAAGAAACCAAAATAAAATAAAATTAGGAAAAATAATAAACTAATAGAAGATGTAAAAATTTTTAATCTAATTATATTTTTTTTGGATAAAAAATCGTAAATCCATTCCATGCTAACATGAGCTTTTTCACTTAGAACGTATACACTTCCTATAAAAGTTGAAGCAACTAACAGCATAGTTACAAGTTCTGTTTGCCATGTAATTGCTCGTTGAAAAAAATATCTTTCAAAAACAAGTTCAACGATTACTAAGATTGATAAGAGTAATGCTAATACAGCGAAAGCACCACATGCTTTAGCAATTAGATCGCAAAATTGAAGATATTTTTTTTTCATAAAAAAAACCCCTATTTAATAAGAATAAATAGGGGTTCTTTATATATTATTTTATTTAACTGCTAAAGCCATTTCCATCAGCTTATCGCCACCTGGAACTTTATCAGCAAATGCCTTATGAGAAGATTTTTTCGCAATCTCTACCCATGCAGCATGGTCTTTTGCATCCATGTATACTAATTTTACACCTGCAGCTTTATAAGCATCTTCAAACTTTTTATCTAAGTTTTCTACTTGAGCTGTCATGTATTTCTCTGCAACTTTTCCAGCCTTCATTAAAGCTTTCTGCTGCTTAGAGTTTAAAGCATCAAAAGACTTTTTTGACATCAAAATTGGCTCATACATAAACCATAGACCAAATTTTCCTGGAGGAGTAGCACACGAAACTTGCTCATAAATTTTGTAACTTACAAAACTTCCTGAACTTGTGTTAGCACCTGTTAATACACCAGTTTGTAAACCTGTGTAAATTTCAGATGAAGGCATACTTTGTATACCAGCTCCTGCTGCTTCTAACATTTGGTTAAATGCTTTTCCTGCAGCTCTCATAACCTGACCTTTTGCGTCGCTAGGATTTTTAATACATTTTGTTTTTGAAGCAAAACCACCACCTAACCAAGCATCAGATAAAACTACAACACCAGCATCATTAATGATCTTTTTAATTTCAGTCATCATTGGACCTTTATTAAATCTTAATGCGTGGTCATGATTTTTTACTGTTCCAGGCATTAAAGTTGCATCAAATTCTGGATGGAATTTTGAAGCATATGCTAATGGAAAAGCAGAAATATCTAATTGACCAGTTGTCATTGGTTTCCACTGTTCTTTTGGTTTGTATAATGATTTAGCTGGGTAAATTCTAATATCTACTCCAACATTTGCTTTTTTAACCTCGTCAGCAATGATTTGAACCATTTCATGACGTGGGTCATAAGATCCATCAGCTCTTGGTGTACCAGGCCATTGGTGACTTGCTTTCAGCGTAACTGCATAAGCAGAACCAATAGTAGTAAAAACAAAAACTAATGAAGTTAAATATAAAGATATCTTTTTTAACATTATTTTTTCCCTCTATTGTTATTTTTAATAATTGAATTAAAGTGAACTTATTAATAAGAGTCAAGTCGACAAAAACTCATGATATATTTAATTATATGGATGGACCGTTAAAAAACCTACTAGTAATTGATTTAACAAGGGTGTTAGTAGGTCCTTACTGCACAATGATACTATCAGATCTTGGTGCAAGGGTAATTAAGGTTGAGGCACCAGAAATAGGAGATGACTCAAGAAAATTTGGACCATTCATAAAAGATTACTCGGCTTATTTTATGTCTTTGAATAGAGGTAAAGAAAGCATTGCACTGAATTTAAAGAATAGTGAAGATAAAAAAATTTTTGATAAAATTTTATCTAAAGCAGATATCTTAGTTGAAAATTTTAAACCAGGCACTTTGGAAAAGTGGGGTTATGGTTGGAAAAATGTAAATAAAAAATATCCTAAATTAATTTACGCATCTGCTTCTGGATTTGGTCAAACTGGTCCTCTCAAAGAATTGCCTGCTTACGATATGGTTGTTCAAGGAATGGGTGGATTAATGAGTGTAACTGGACAGCCTAATTCTGAACCAACTAGAGTTGGGACATCAATTGGTGACATCACTGCTGGTTTGTTTACAGCAATTGGAATTAATGCAGCTCTTTATGATAGACAAAAAACAGGTAAAGGAATGTACATAGATGTTTCAATGCTAGATTGTCAAATAGCAATTTTAGAAAATGCTATAGCTCGTTACTTAGCAAAAAATGAGATACCAAAACCAATGGGGTCACGCCATCCATCAATTGCACCCTTCGAAGCTTTTAAAACAAAAGATAGTTACATTATTATAGCAGCTGGAAATGATAGATTATTTGAAAAACTTTGTGAACTTTTAGTAATGCCTGAAATAAGCAAAGATCCGAAATTTTCTGACAATTCATCTAGAGCCAAAAATATGGATGAACTTAAAATAATTCTTGAAAAAAAATTAGCATCTAGGTCTACCAGTGAATGGATTAAAGATATGGAAAAAGATAAAATTCCATGTGGACCTATATTTAATATCAAAGAGGCTGTAGAAAATCCTCAAGTAGATGCAAGAAACATGATTGTAAAAGCATTTCACAAAGAAATTGGAGATTTTAAATTAGCTGGGAATCCAATTAAAATGTCTACTTATAAAGACGAAAAAACTAGAGGTGATATCCCTGATTTAGATGAGCATAGAGAGAAAATCATCAAAGAATTTTCAAAATAGTTAATCAAAAAATTTTTTAATCTTTTTGTTATTTGCAAAATCTGCAAATTTTTTTATCAACCTATTCATTTTTCCGAATGGCGTATTTTGCATCAAACTTTTGAGTCTCTTAATATTTATTTGATTTGCCTGAAATGATAGATCTTTAATATTGTGAAAGACACCATCGTTGTTTAAAAGTTTATTTTCCTTTGTTTTTGTCCTATCAATCTCAAAGATTACGATGCTCTCATAGAAATGAATAGAATAGATATAATCATTTAAAGAAAATATCTTTTTTTTATGATCATCAAAGGGAAACTTATAATTAACATCATCTATGATTTTTTTTGAAAAATTTATGAATGAATATCTATTTTTACTATTATAGTGATTTAGGTAGCTAGTGTGGGTGTCCTCAATAATTAATAAACCGGAGTCATTAATTTTTTCAACACATTTTGTAGTTGTGATTACTTGATCTAAATTAGTGTGGCCACCATCGTCTAAAATTATATCTACTTTTCCAACTTTATTAAAAAATTTATCCCAAAAGATTGGGTCTGATTGATTTCCAATTATTATTTCAAATTCATCATTTTCAAATTTTTTACATTCAGGATTTATATCGATTCCTATAATTCTTGACTGTGGACCAAAGTATTCTTTCCAGATTGAAAGACTACCACCATTAAAGACTCCGATCTCTACAAAAGTGATTTTTTTACCCTGATATTTCCTAAAATAATTATCATAAACATCGAAATATTTTTCCCATTTAAAAGAGTAATTTTTAGAACTTTCAAATAACTCTCGCAAAGTTTTTTTCATACCTATGAACATTAACCTTTTAATTCAATTATCTGTAAAAGTGAATTAAAATGCTTATTCTTGATTAGAATTGTCTGATGTATCTAAATTTTCTTGATCTTTTAGCTCATCTAAAGAAACATCCTCATCATTTTGACCTGCTGTATCATTTGTTTCTTCTAAATTTTGCTCCGTTGAATTTTTTAATTCTTCAAGATCGTCATTGGACACTTGTATTTTTTCCGGTGTTTTTCTTGCTCTCTTAGATGGCAAAATAGGTGTACCACTTTTTGAAATTTCACCTTTATATAAACTCTCAAAATCATCACCTACATCTTCGTCATCTTCTGCACCATCGTCGACTTGCTCAACATGCTTTCTTAATTTGTAAACTGCACTATCAGTAAGTTCGTTTACTTTAATGTTCTCTTCTGCAATTTCTCTTAAAGCAATAACAGTGTTTTTGTCATTATCTCTCTCTAAGGTTGGTTCAATCCCAGTATTTAGTTGAGTTGCTCTTTCTTTGGCAACTAAAACTAACTCATAAGGACTTTCTACTTTGTCGATGCAATCTTCTACTGTAACTCTAGCCATGCGGAGTATCTACACAGTGAACTTTAAAAAATCAAGGAGAATTTTATAAATACTGAGGATTTAGCTTATTTCTGACAAAAAATAACAAGGCTGTAGCTATAGCAATATAAATAAATGATACTAGAGCGACTTGTTCTATTGAAAATCCTGTATCAATTAAAAGGCCAAATAATGCAGTGCCAAATGCTGTTGAAAAAACCATTAACGCTGTGGTAAGTGCTTTTATGGAGCCAATGTATCTAACACCATAAATTTCCGCCCATGTTGAGGAACCCAATACGTTTGCAAGTCCATTTGATATCCCAATTAAGCCTAAAAATAAGAAAGCTGAAAACGAAATATCAAAATACATTAAAACTATAGTCGAAATTAATAATGGAATATTCATGAAAATAAGAAGTTTTCTGCTAGTAAATTTATCAATCAAAAAGCCTGCAACTAACAAAGTTATTACTGATAAAACTGAATAAACCATAAATGATTGGGCAATTACATAAGTGCCCCACCCTTTAGACTCTGTAATAAAAGATTGGTAAACAAATACACCTGTTGCAATCCATGGCATAGCTAACATATTCAAACAAACGACATAAAATCGATAATCTTTAAGAACTTCAATTCTTTTCCATTGTTTTATTTTTTGATTAAATTCTTCTTGGTTTGTCTCTTCCCTAGATTCAAAGTTTAAGTTTTTAACTAGAAGAAAAGAGGTAATCGGAAGAAGTATCAAAACTAATATTGAAATATATATCCATAAATTTTGCCAAGAGGTAATAGTAAGCAAATATACAATCAAAACAGGTAATATAAACTCAGCTGTAGAAAGACCAAACCAGCTTGTACTTAGAGCCTTTCCTCTAGATTTCGTAAAATATCTAGAGATTGTTGTTGTTGCAGTATGAGACATCATACCTTGACCTGAAAATCTCATGAGAAAAATTGCAATAAATAAAAAAGCTATTGAAGAAATCTTCGAAAAGAAAAAACACGAAAAAGATAAAAGTATTGTTACAAAAAATGCAAATTTAAATATATTGATATCATCTATTTTTTTTCCAACCCAAATTAATAAAAAACTACTCAACAAAGTTGCGGATGCATAAATTGTTCCAAATTGTCCCTGGGTGATAGATAATGCCTCTCGTATGCTAGAATTAAAAAGACCAAGAAAAAAACTCTGTCCAAAACTAGAAAAAAATGTAAATATAAAACCAAATATAATTACTTTTAAACTTAAACTTTTAAACATATTAATTAATTATGAGCTGTAATGTTGCTTTCATAGGTCTTGGTGTCATGGGTTATCCAATGGCTGGTTATATATCAAAAGGTGGACACAATGTAACTGTTTTTAATAGAACGAAATCCAAAGCTGAAAAATGGATAAAAGAATACAAAGGTAATATAGCTAGCACTCCAGCTGAAGCTGCAAAAGATGCTGAATACATTTTTACATGTGTTGGAAATGATAATGATTTAAGAGAAGTAACTTTTGGAGACAACGGTGCATTTAAAACAATTAAAAAAGGTGCTGTTTATATTGATAACACAACTGCTTCTGCAACAATTGCAAGAGAGATACATGAATATGCAAAAAAAAATGGATTTGGTGCATTAGATGCTCCTGTATCAGGAGGACAAGCTGGTGCAGAAAATGGAGCACTAACAGTCATGATTGGTGGAGATCAAGCTGACTTTGACAAAGCAAAAGATAAAATAGATTGTTACAGCAAAAAAATGAAATTACTTGGTGGACCGGGAAATGGACAGCTAGCTAAAATGGTCAATCAAATTTGTATTGCAGGTTTAGTTCAAGGTTTATCTGAAGCTATAAATTTTGGAATGAAAGCTGGATTGAATATGGAAGATGTAATTGAGGTTATTTCAAAAGGTGCGGCTCAATCTTGGCAAATGGAAAATAGATATAAAACAATGATTGATGATAAGTTTGATTTTGGTTTTGCAGTGGATTGGATGAGAAAAGACTTAAAGATTGCAATGGAAGAAGCTAAAAATAATGGCTCATTGTTACCTGTTACTGAACTTGTTGATAAATATTATGGTGAAGTACAAGGCATGGGTGGTAATCGTTGGGATACTTCAAGCTTAATAAAAAGATTTAGAAAGTAAAGTATGCAACCAGCATACTATGAAGATTTTGCGGAAATTCAAAATAAGTATTGGTCAATGTTGGATGATGCTGTAACCAATAGAAGCTCACCATTTAGAATTCCAGTTTTTATTTGCGCTCATCAAAATGAAGTTGATGGAAGAATAGTTGTCTTACGTAAATCAGATAGAAAAAATAATCTGTTACAGTTTCATACAGATTTAAGATCCCCAAAAGTAGACATACTTAAAAAAAATAAGAATGCTTCTTTAGTTTTTTACGATAAAGAAGAAAAGATACAGTTAAGAGTTAAAGTAGAATGTGAGGTTAATAATCAAAATTCCATAACAGAGGAATCTTGGAAAAAAACTCAACATATCAGTAGACGTTGTTATTTAACTGATAGCCCTCCTGGAACTTCATCAGAAAATCCAACTTCTGGAATGATATCTAAATTAGAAGATTTTGATTACACTATGGAACAAAGTGAGGAAGGTTATAAAAATTTTACAGTTATAAAATGTAAAATAAAATCAATTGAGTGGCTATATCTTGCAGCAAAAGGACATCGAAGAGCAAAGTTTGATTTAGAAAATAACAA